>JALSON010000285.1 GCA_026986455.1 Thermococcaceae archaeon
ATAAGCATCGACATCGAACCATTCACGTTTCTGATGCTCCTCCGCTATCATAAAAAGGCCTTTGAGGATGCCGTTGAGCTTTTAAAAAGCTTCGATGCCGTCCCCACAACGCCGTTCCACCCGATAGTGCCGCATCTGGACGAGTTTGAGCAGAGAATACTGGCGAAGGTTTCCTTTGACTTCTACGCCCCCCTGACTGGAGACAGACCCGTAATCGGCTACTGGCTTCCGGAGGCCGTGATAACGAGAAAGAGCGCTGAAATTATAGAGAGCTCAACGGACAAAAAACTGGTCTTCCTCCTCGACGAGAGGCAGCTCCTCTACGGCTTTCCCCAGGCAAAGCACTCCTGCAACCGCTACGGCAACTCCTTTGTCTTTGGAAGAGAATGGTCGCTCAGCGATGCCTTCGCCTTCAACACCCTCGACGTTCCTGGTTTGATTCGGGCAACCGCCGGAATGGCTGACAGGGAGAAGGAGGAGGCTGGAATCCCATACCTCGTCCTCATGGCCAGCGATCTTGAGAGCCTGCTCGGAAACCCTGCACAGCTCGACCGCTTTACCGCATGGATGGAAGGACTGGAGAAACTTGGAGTGGAGAGGGTATCTGCTCCGGAATTTGTCAGGAGGAAGCTTTCAGGGGAATACAGGAGGCTTGAAGGAGAGTGCTCCTTTGAGATGGGTGTTAAGGACTACTCCAGCTGGAGCGATTACTTCGACATGAGCATTGACGGAAAAACCGGTGATATGAGGTGGCTCGGTCTCAGACGTGAAGACGGCAGGATAATCCACCGCTGGTATAAGGGCAGAAAGCTCTCACAGCTGTGGAAGCTGGCATTTACGAGGCTCTTTGAGGAGCTGAACAGGGCCGTGAGGCTGGGAGTTCTGAAGGGGCTGAACGAACTGAACGCCAATGCTGAGGAGTTCCTCGTCCGCTACGCGAGGGTTTTCTTCAGGGACTACTACGACTACTTTGACATGGAAACCTCTCCCGATTACGTGCTTGAGCCGGCCAACGGTGACAGGAACGCTTTAAAGCTCGGCAGGATTTACTACCTGATGCTCCTCGCCAACCACTCCTGTCCGCGCTTCTGGGAGAACCTGGACACGCGCGTCGCCTTCGGCAACGTCTCTGTCATGGCCAAAGCCCTCATAGAGCTGATGGAATACTTCGATGGAAACGAGCTCCAGGGTCTCTTCATCGAGGCCTACCTCAGGCTGCTCAACTTTGATAGGCTGTACCATCTCTGGCGCCTTGATAAACTACCCTCCATTGAAGGCTGGGAGACAAGCGAGGAGGCATGGCTCGATGCGCTAAAGCCCGAAGTCCCCAACAGCGGCTACAACGTCGTGACGAGAGCCTCTTTGTACGTTGGAAAGCGCGACCTGAAGGGCGAGCTCAGGAGTCTAATCGGGCAATACAACCTCGACTGGGCCGTAGCGGACACTGGCCACATACCGGGCGAGGTTCACGGGGACTGGGAAAACAGGGAGTGGTGCGAGCACAGGTTATGAAAATTCGCTCTGTCCTTATTTAGGTTTCCCAATTTTATCAGGTTAATACTTAAAAGTGTTGGGGAATATACTGGTGGTGCTTGCTGGGTGGGAGGTGAGAAGTTGGACAAAAAGCACCAGAGCAATGCCAGCGATGGGGGGCTCCCCCGGGCCCACCTGCTTATTAAACTTGGAGGGAAGGAGTACCTGAGAATAAAGCGCATACTTGAAGATGCCAAAAAGAAGCTGGGGGAAGAAAGAATGTTCCTCCTACTCCTTCAGGTTCCACTTCTCTCTGCTCAGGAAGAGGTATGCCTCGCTCTCCAGCTCCTTCGGGACGTAGTTTAGAAGGACGTCCGCCTCTTTAACAGCTTCCCTTATTCCCTTTCCCAGCGCCACCTGGTTCTTTTCAAGGAGCTCGGTGATGACCTGTATGACGTTCTCCTTAACCCTCTTCTCCGCGAAGAGCCTCTTTCCCCTCAGCCACACCCGTTCGTTCTTCCTGTAGAAGTCCCGGCCTCTCTCCGTGAAGAACTCCGGGCCAGGCTTTATTCTCACCCTCTCCCTCTCCCACCTGTCAAGTTCG
>JALSON010000286.1 GCA_026986455.1 Thermococcaceae archaeon
TATAAGAAACACCTCGCAAGGCGGCTGAAAGACCCAGAAAATGATGGAGTTAGAATATACAGAGCTACTGATAACACACACCCGATATAGAATACGGGGTCGAACGGGAAGATCTCAAAAGTAAGCCAATAATGGCAAGGGATCTCCAGGACGCGATGAAATGGAACATATTCCTCCAGTTGCTGACACACATTCCTGCACTGTCAGAACCTGGCCACTTCACCAGCATTGACCTTGCAAAGAATAATGCAAGGGTGCTGGAAAACTTCGTCGAAAAAGTTGTGTTTGCAAAGCACAGGGAAGACGCTATGGATAAATTGAGAGAATATGATACTGGTGGGATCTTGATAAGCTTCGATGAATTGAAGAAAAACCCGGAGCTCCGCAAGAAGCTGGCAAAAGAGTTCGTACGGGCACATTACAATCTCCTGACGCTGGAAGCAAAGAGAAGGATGGAAGAGGCTGTCGATAAAGCACTTGCGGCAGCTGAAAAAATAGCAGAAATGAAGATACCATACTTCGATGAGTTCGGGAAGAGGAAGTTCCGTCCGGTCTTTGAATCACCAGAGGATATATATAAGATTCCAGAACTTGTTGAGTTCCTGAAAGTTGTTGAAGAAGTTGTTCCAAAGAAAGTAATCGGAGAGCCGCTATCAAAACCACCGTCGGAACTCAGAAGGAAAGCAAAACCTGCCGAGATGGATAGTGAATGGTACGTGGATGAGGGCTCTTTTGAAAACGAGGGGGACCTAACAGGCGAAGCCACAAGGCTTCTCGGCATCGTCCAGGGCATTAAACTCCTCAACGCCGGGGAGGGAGAGCTAAAGAAGGTCGAGGACGAGCTTTGGAGGGGAATTAAGGAAACGAAAAACCTTGAGCTCGCCGGCCTCTACGCCAAACTCATTGCCCACCTCCGCGAGAAGGACCTTGAAGGAGCCGAGGAGTTCCTCGCTGCAATCGTGGAGGGAAGCCCTCGTTGATTTGTTTTTGTCACATATTAATTTAAAGAATTCCGTATATTGAGCAACTTCAGCTTGGCGAGGAAAATGAGAGGGGACGAGTTCACCACGACCCTCACGAGAGTCCCTCCAGAACGCCGAGGTCGTTTTCAAGCTCTTCCTCGTCGTAGGGAATCCCCGCACCTTCTTTTGCGAGGAGTTCAATGAACTCCCACTTGCTTAGACCTGCCAACCTTCTCGCCTGCCCGAGGGAGAGTGTGCCCTTCTCATAGAGCCTTATAGCCAATTCGACCTTGATCCTCTTCTCGATTTCCTCATCGGGTATCTTCACCATTCCCGGGAGCTCGACGATTACTTTCTTCCCCATTCTCCCACCGGTTTAATGTTATGACAGACAGTATTTAACTCCTTCGCCCAGTATTATACCCTCCGGGAGGAGGGAAATCTATAAATACCCGGAGGGAGGAGAGAAATGGACATTTTTTAAATGGGGATCTATCTAATGCTCGGTGGCGTTATTCCCCTGGTCTATGCGGAGTGGGTGGGGTGGCCCGGAGATGTTATCAAGAGACCGGAGCCACCAATCTATGATCTGGAAGAGGCCATCGAGAGGAGCTTCAAGTACATGATATTCATAACCTTAGGAATAGCGCTGTTCTCGGTAGGAACGACGATGTTCATGCCATTGCTCGGCTATGTTTTCTGGGGAATTACTGCGATAGTTCTACTCTGGCTCAGGCACGGGAGAGAACAACTCAAACTGAAGCTCCAGGAGGCGAGAATGAAGGAAGCCATCGCCAAAGGCGTTGAAATCGGAATGAAAAAGGCAAGTGAGAGCTAACACCTCTTATCAATCTTTTCGAAGGGATTGTATATCCTCAGCCCCTCCACCTTCTCGAAATCCTTAACGTTCCTCGTAACAAGCGTGAGGTTGTGCCTCAGGGCAGTTGCCGCTATAACAGCATCGGGGAGCTTTACTTTAACCTTTCTCCGGAGTTCGATGGCAATGTCTGCTATCTCACCGGTGAGAGGTATAACGTGCGCGAAGCTTATGAACTCTTTAGATTTCTCAAAGCCCTCCTTGGTATGCCCCTTCCAGCCGAGGAACTCTATCTTAGTGATTATGGAGATGTTGAAGCTCTTCCTGAGGATATCTTCAACCTTCGGAAGCTCCTCCTCAGGAATGGCGTCGGCGAGATAATAGACGAGAACGTTCGTGTCAATCAAAAATCCCTCTCCCATTCTTCTCTCAGCTCCCTCAGGCTTCTCTCAAGGTCTTTTCTGCCTTTGTAGATTCCCCTGTATCGCGAGGGCTCAAACAGCTCTCCCTTCAGCTTTTCCCAGAGCTCGGGAGGGACTATAACTCCCTTGATCCGTCCGTGTTCGTCATATATATACTCGACACCTTCCATCCTTACACCCAGAAGGTATTTCGTTCCGCGCATATTTAACATCTTCGCTACAGCTCTGCCTTTCTAACCACCTTCACAATCCCCGGCTCTCCGATTTCTCCCTCCACCTCAAAGATCCTTCCCAAAAACCGCTCCACGACCCAGACGTTGGTAACGAGGTGGTTGGTTATCTCCGCCACTCCAATCTCCCCGCCGGTGAAGGCTAAGAAGGGTATCAGCTGGTCGCCGAGGAACCTGTCAACGGCTTTCTTGGGCTCTAACTGCCCTATCAGCTCGTCGGCGGCTTCCCTGCCGACCACTTCAGCCGGCTTACCCCTCTTCCCAAGAGCATCACCACCGAGCCTCAGTCCATCAGTCTCGGTCCATACCACAATACCGCTTCCGGGCCCAAGGGAGCGCGATACTTCCGTCTCTATCCCCACGGGAACGCTGTAGAGCTCTTCGAGCCTCTCCTTAGCTGCTTTAGCCTGTCTCTCTGCCACGTGGGGAGGAAGGTTGGTGGCGTGGCTTATACCCACGAAGCGCTCCACCTTCTTCCACTCAAGGGCCACGAGCGGTTTTCTCTCCTCCCAGGGCCCTACCTTTCCGACGACCAGCCCACCGCCCTTGGGGTAGTGGCCGCGCCGCTTGATTTCGAGTTCCGTTTTAAGGCCCATCCTTTCGAGGGCGTAAAGCGTTACGTTCTTCAGGTAATCGACGGGAGGGCTCCACGGTACATCTGTTCCCCCCGTTACCTCAAAGCTCCCGCCAGTGAAGGCCATCGCAGGAAGCAAAGCCTGAAGAACGAGCGTTATACTGCCGGCAGTCTTTATCGGGACGCGAATGTGCTTTGGCTCGGCCCTTCCGGGAATAAACTCAAGAACCGTCGAACCTACCTTTGCCCCCTTAACTTTCGCATTGCTCAGCTCCTTTAAGGCTAAGATTCCATGGAGGTGCTGTGGCCTTAAGCCCGGATTCGGCCTGTTGGCGCGAATTTTGAGGATTTTAACAGGTTTTTCAGTGATGACCGAGAGGGCTATTGCAGTTCTCAGTATCTGTCCCCCACCCTCGCCGTAGGAGCCGTCTATCACTATCATTTTACCACCAAGTGCGCAATCATCCATAAAAGAACAGGGGCAGATTCTTAAACCCCTCCCGTCATCATGGCTATTGCATCATCAATAAGCTCATCAAGACTCCTGTGGGGATTCTTCTCCCTAAGCTTTTCAACGAGACGCACGATGTTCTCCACGGCAGGAATGGTTCTTAGCTCCTTCGGGATGCTCCCGACAGTCGGTATAAACGGCTTTATGCCAAGCCTGCTGTATATGAGGCGCCCTATCTCAGTGGCGTGCAGTTCGGGCAGCAGTATCAGTATCGGGAAGTTCATGCCAACGTATTTCGAGGAGTCCTTAGTCTCGACAACGAGCATGAAATCAACGGGAATCTCATACTTCCGGCCTTCGAGCCTGAACCTGAAGTATCCTCTCCTTTTGATGCTTAGAAGCCTCTGCACGAGGCCTACAGGAGGTTCGTTCAGTATGAGGTATCCCCTGTGTGCCTTCATGAATAAAGGCGCTGAGTAAATGTTCCCTGCAACTTTTCTCAGCTTGAAGTCCTCAATGTCGTCCGAATACGCATCCCAGTATATCACGGGAACCCTGACCATGACATAATCATGCAGGTCTGACACCTTCTCGTGAAACATCCCATCGTAGACCAGAATCCTGTTCTCATCGAGGTCTATGAATGCGGGTATCCTGACGGTGCCCCTGACCACGGTGTTAAGGAACTCCTCAAGGTCAACACCGGCCTTATTCTCCACGAGAACGTCCTCCCTGAGCTCGAAGAGCCTGAGTTTTTCAATGTACGGATAGCCTTTCACCCCGCTCAGGTCAATCTCAACGGAACCACCTTCCAGCTCTGCACCCTCACCCTTCAATTCAGCGAGTATGCCCCTGCTGACGGCCGTGATCTGGTAGAACGTGTCCCTTCCTGAGGTGTATAGGACACCGTTTGATACAAGCTTTAAACCCAGTCGGGCCAGAGTTGCTGACAGCTCCTTTTCAGTCCTCGTGCCTATCATGGCCTTTCCGCTCACATCCTCCTCACCCTGCTCAATGACAACAAAATCCGCTGGATGGAGGCCTCTCCTGAAGAAAAATCCCTCAAGCAACTGCATGGCTTTTTCCCTGTTTTCAGCATAGACCTTGACGAATTCGACCGTGCCGTCCCTTCTAACCCCTATGAACACCAGAGAGTCATACCTTTCCCTGGGTATCTCCACGTCCTCCATCTTTACCCTCCCTCAAAGGCTCATGAGTCCAAGCAGGGTGCCATCATCAATGCTAACTATCCTAACCTCCCTCTTTTTGGTGTCGAGCAGGGCGACGCTTTTTACGCCTGTAACATAACCGCATACTTCCCCGGGATTTATGAGTATGGTTCTCCCGCACTCCCTTATTTCGTATCTGTGGGTGTGCCCCCTTATGAGGATATCATAGAGGTGGCTCCTTGCGAGGGCGTTGATTATTCTCTCGTCAGTCCCGTGGATGAGCACCATCTTCATGCCATCAGCATTGAGCTCGAGGATTTCATCCTCTATTCCAAGGACATTTTTCAGGCCGGCCCTTTCACCGTCGTTGTTTCCAAAGACTCCCTTCAGGGGTGCCTTAAGCCTCGAAAACTCCCCTGCCGTGAACGGGGCAACATAATCACCCGCATGAACCACCAGGTCAACCCCGCTCTTATTAAACAGGTCAACCGCCTTCCTTATTGCAGGCAGATTATCGTGGGTATCACTCATGATTCCAATCAGCATTGCACCACCTAAGGGAATATTTCACTTTTAAGTTTATAGGCTTAACTAAAGCTGCCGGATGGAGGTGGGAAAGTTTAAGAGATAAATGTTCTACTCCATAGAGATGATGGGTATGTTCATGGGGAGAGCACTCATAGCAGTTAAAATCCTGAAACCCTTCAGAGACTGGAAAGCAGGGGATAGGATAATAATCGAAGACTGGAAGGCGAAAGAGCTGTGGGAAGCCGGCATCGCCGAGATCCTCGATGAAACAGACAAAATCCTCGGCGAGATTGACAGGGCGATAAGGGAGGAGATGCAGAACGAGCCCCTAATGCCCCTCCCCAGCGGACTCTACGAGAGGGCGGAGTTCTACATGTACTATCTGGAGAACTACGTCAGGATGAACGCCGGTGAAAACATCGAAACGATAAACGTCAAGCTAACAAAGCTGGCCAACCTCAAGAAAAAGCTGAGAAATCTGAAAATCATACGCTTCAAGAAGATACTCGAATCCGTGATGCAGAGACCGAACAGTCTCGAAATCCTCTCACGCCTTTCACCGGAGGAGAGGAGAATTTATCTGGAGCTTTCAGGCATAAGGGATGAATGGTTGGGTGAGAGCTGATGGACAGGGAGGATATGATAGAGAGATACGCCCGCTTTTTCAGGGAATATGTGGATGATGAGGGGGAAGAGGTTTATATAAACAAGCTCAGGGATCTGCTCACGATAACCCCAAAACGCTCGCTCTCGATAGACTGGATGCATCTCAACTCCTATGACCCCGAGCTTGCAAATGAGCTCATAGAAAACCCGGAGGAGAGCATCGCTGCAGCCGAAGACGCCATCCAGATTGTTCTCAAAGAGCCGCCCATATTGAAGAAGGAGGAGTTCAAAATCCACGCCAGATTCTTCAACATGCCCAACACCCTCCTTGTGAAGGAGCTGGCGAGCGAGCATATAAACCGGTTCGTTCAGGTTGATGGTATAATAACCCGTGTGAGCGAGGTAAAGCCCTATGTTGCAAAGGCGGTCTACGTGTGCAAGGACTGCGGGAATGAGATGGTAAGGCTTCAGAGACCGTATCAGAATATTGTAAAACCCGTGAAATGTGAGGCCTGCGGGAGCAGAAATCTTGAGCTTGATGTCGATAAGAGCAGATTCATAAATTTCCAGAGCTTCCGCCTCCAGGACAGGCCGGAAAGTCTCAGAGGAGGCCAGATGCCCCGTTTTGTGGATGCCATCCTGCTGGATGACCTCGTGGACACCGCACTGCCCGGAGACAGGGTTATCGTGACCGGGGTTCTCAGGGTCATCCTCGAACAGAAGGATAAGAGGCCGATTTTCAAGAAGGTTCTTGAGGTCAACCACATAGAACCCCTGAGCAAGGAGCTTGAGGAGCTTGAAATAACCCCTGAAGATGAGCAGAGGATCAGGGAGCTGGCCAAGAGGAAGGACGTTGTCGATGTGATAGTGGACTCGATAGCACCCGCAATCTGGGGACATCGGGATGTCAAGAAGGGAATCGCCCTCGCACTCTTCGGAGGTGTGCAGAAGGTTCTGCCGGACGGGACGAAGCTGAGGGGAGAGAGCCATATTTTGTTGGTTGGGGATCCGGGTGTTGCAAAATGCGTCGATTATGAGACTCAAGTTGTTCTTTCAGATGGCACTCTCAAATCCATAGGGGAACTTGTAGAAGGGGCGATTGAAAAGGCTAAGAAGATGGGAAATCTGGGAATCGTCGATGACGGCTTTTACGCTCCCATCGAGCTGGAACTCTATGCTCTTGATGCTAAAACATTAAAGATTCGGAAAGCCAAGGCAAATATCGCCTGGAAGAGGAGTGCTCCAGAGAGAATGTTCAGGATTAAAACCGCAAGTGGAAGGGAGATAAAAGTAACACCGACCCATCCGTTTTTCATCTTTGAGGACGGACAGTTTAAGACTAAAACGGCGGAAGAGCTGAGGATTGGGGACTTTATTGCAACACCCCGGAGAGTTCCTGTTAATAGCACACCGGTAGAGCTTTCAAAAGTTTCTATCGAAAAACCAAAAACGGCAAAAAGTAGATTACGTCTCCCAGATGTTGCTGACGAAGAGTTTTGGTATGTAATTGGACTCCTGACGGGAGAAGGATATTCCCAAAAGAGGGGAAGCAGTGCCACCATATACTTTACAAACAGCGATGATGTCCTTATTGAAAAGGTTTATACGTATCTTAAAAGACTCGGGTTTAACCCCACCCTTCGGGACTCCCATAAAGGAAAAACTGCCAAAGAAGTCTATGCAAGTGGAATAGAGTTATATCAGTTAATAGAATGGCTTGGCATTTCAGGAAATTCTGCAGAGAAGAGGGTACCTCCCCAGCTGTTCACAGCAAGATTAAGCGACATTAAAGCGTTTCTCCGAGGATACTTCGATGCCGAAGCCACAGTAGATAAAAAAAGGGCAAAAATCACAGTTGTATCAGCGTCAAAGGAACTACTTCGGGGCATCCAGCATCTACTTCTTTGTTTTGGTATAAAGTCTCAGCTCCATGAAACAAAATCCCGAGCAACAAATGGCAAAATGAAAACTGCAAACACATACTATCGCCTGTTCATAACTGGAGAAGATGTCCTTAAGTTCAAAGAGAGTATCGGGTTTGAATTGCCGATCAAGAAAAAGCTCATCGAAAAAGCTACCAAAGACATCAACCCAAACACTAACATTGACGTAGTCCCCGGAATCAGACAACTTTTGAAAAAGCTTCGGACCAATGCAGGTTTAACCCAGAGCCAGATGGGGATTAACCGCTCAACATATCTACACTACGAGCGTGGTGACAGGATGCCCAGCAGAGAAAAGCTTAAGGCATTGGCAGAAACATTAAGGAACCACATTTCGGACTCTAATGGAGCAAGAGTTCTCAAACTTCTTGCCGAGTCAGATATCTTCTGGGACAAAATCGTGGAAATCACTGAATATGTTCCTAAACAGCAATGGGTCTATGACCTTCAGATTCCAGAGCACCACAACTTTATAGCCAACGACATCTTCGTTCACAACAGTCAGATTCTCCGCTACGTTGCCAACCTCGCCCCGAGGGCAATATACACGAGCGGTAAGAGCAGTTCGGCGGCCGGCCTCTGCGTTGCACCTGATTCAATTATTGAAACCAACGCGGGCGCGATTGAAATCGGTTCTCTTGTGGAGAAGGTCATTCCCGGGGACGTGGCAGAACATAGGAGCGTTAATGCCGAGGCCCTCGGACTCACCGTGAAGACAGAGGATGGTGAGAGAAGGGTTCTCCGCCTGTGGAAGTTAAGGGCTCCAAAGGAGCTGGTTCGCATACGCTCTGATAACGGTAGTGAAATAATTGTAACCCCTGAGACGAGACTTTTAACACCCGAGGGCTGGAAGCAGGCCAAAGAAATCAACGGCAGGGTTTTGACCGAGAGCGGGGCTGTGAAAGTTACGACAGATGTAATCAGCTCTCCCTACGATTACGTCTACGACCTCACCGTTGAAGGTTCCCACAGTTTCATAGCGAATGGCTTCGTTGTTCACAACACCGCTGCCGCAGTGCGCGACGAGTTTACAGGCTCATGGGTTCTTGAGGCGGGGGTTCTGGTGCTGGCGGACGGCGGAATCGCCTGTCTGCATCCCGATTCAAGGGTGCTCGTAGACGGAAAATATATGCGCATTGAAGAACTCTTTGAGCCCGAGAAATCCTATAAAGTTCTCTCAGACGGCCAGCTTGTGGACATCCAAGAA
>JALSON010000287.1 GCA_026986455.1 Thermococcaceae archaeon
CCTTAGAGCCCGGCGAAGCGATAAACTTAAACAGAACTTCTCCCGTTTCAATGCTTCCACTCACGTTTATGTCCTTCATAACCGGCGTTGTTGCTGGATATCCTGATAGGATCACCGCGGTGGGGCTTCCTTTGAGAGATGAATTCTCCACCACTGAGCTGCCCGGTGAGATGATGCGCAGGTTGCATTTTTCGTTCGAATCGAGGAGCGAATTCACGAGCCTGAAGGAGTAACCCTGAACCTCAATGCCGACTCCGTTTCCCCAGGCGGTGATGTTTTCCAGCAGGGCTGTGCCCCCTGTTCCGTTTATGAGTATCCCCGCTTTGCCGCTGTGTTCCACCCTTATGTTTCTCATGATGACCCCTGCTTTTCCGTTCACATACACCCCGTAGAGACCATCGCTGAATGTGCTGTTCTCGGCGTTTAGGGTTCCTCCCTTGAAGATCAGGCCGTTCTCCGGGAAGAAGGAGCTATCCCTGATCGTCAGCGAGCCGTTTGCTGTAATATCCCCCCTGATTACACTCCGCAGGATAGAAACGTTTCCGCTGATGAAGGTGTAGTATCCTCTCATCTCCGAGTTAATTATGCTAACTCTGCCGCTCTTCAGCCCCCCGGAGGAGAAGCCTTCAAGCTTTGAGGCGCTTACTGTAAGGACACCGGAGCCGTTCATCCACTGGGCATTGAGAAGCGAGTTATCGAGGACTCTAAGCGTCCCGTTTACCTCGGTTCCGCCTGTAAGGTGAATCCGGCAGTTCCTCATCTCCAGCAGACCATTTTCCGTTATCAGCAGGCTTCCATTTATATCCATATCAAAGCCCCTGCAGCTCTGGGTGTTGTTTACGACCCAGTCGCCGTTTCTCTTGGGCCCGATAAAGACTTCGTAATCCTTCACCCCTTCAAGGCCGCAGCGCGTGATAGCTTTGATCTTTACCTTATTAGCTCCCTGAATGAGCTCCCCGGTTAGGTTGGCCGTTCCGTTGAATTTCACCCACTCCCCTCCGTTCACGGAGTAGTAGAAGGCCTCCACTGGGGTCAGGTTGTCGTAATGCGCCTTAACTATCACGTCCTCATTGCCGTAGTAGAAGTTCTTCAGCTCAACCCAGAATTTCGGCTCCTCGGCGTTGCCGCAGACTGAGAAGCTCCTCTCCGTTTCGATGGCTTTTTTGCAGGCATCGATGGCAGCGAGATGAAGGCCAACCTCCACCGGTCTGCCTTCCTTTATCACCCCAACCAGTTTATCCCTGAGACCCCACAGGTCGAGGAGGAACGTGGCATTGAAAGTGTATACGTTAATGCCTTTCAGCTCTTTCACGTCGAGGAGATTTAATGTGGGATTGAATTCTCCGGTGATCCTTTCACCGAGCACATCGACCTCGTAGATATATTTCCTTACCAGGGTGTTCGTCCTGAAAAGGAAGCTCACCGGGAACTTCAGGGACATGGGGTCCATGGCCGAGGAGGTTATTTCCATGCTGCTCTCCTTAAAGAAGCACTCCCCGCATACGGAGAAGGATATTCTCCCCATTTCCTGACCCCTCAAATAGGTGTCCCAGGCGGTTACAAAGAAGGTGTAGTTTTCGCCCGGAATCACAGGAACGCTCAGAGAGCAGGTCTTCCCTGAAACTTTCATGGGTATCTCTTCCCCGTTCCACGTGAGGACACAGCTGCTCAGTGCGAGACTCGACTGGACTTTTATGGTTACCCCGTTCTTTTCCGGTTTCACTATGGAGCCGTTCTCGGGGGTGGGCTTTATGTAGGAGAGGTTGAACGGCGGAAGGGGAATGTTGAAGCTAAGCTCGGTAAAGTTGCCCCTGTTCCCGTAGGAATCTACTGTCCTTATGTAGAGGACGTGGTTTCCATGGGCTGTGCTCTTTGAGTACTCCATTAGATGGCCGGGGCTTCCGCTTATATTTGCGAGGAATGCATCGGCCCAATCGATAATCTTCTCGCCCTTTTTGCCCTCCGTGATCCTGGGGTCAAGGTAGAGCTCCACGTGATCGAAGTCGTCATCATAGGGGTTTCTCCACGAAAGGGTGAAGCCGGAGCTGTCTGTCCTGACGACCGGATTAACAACATCCCCCGGCGGTGTTGTATCCGAAACATTGACCGCGTAGTCCATCGAGAGTGAGTTTCCGGCGGCGTCCCTGATGGATATACGGTAGATATTAACACCTGTTTCCTTCGTTTTCACCAAAAAGCCGAAGGGGACCCCGCTCGAATACTCACCACTCCATATTGGGGACTGGATAAGGTGCGGCTTGGGGTTCAGGAAAACGCTGTAACTTCCGGGATGTGCATCGCTGACGTTGAAGAGGAGCCAGGCCCTCGAAAGCCTCTCAGCCCGGTAGGTGTTCCCTCCGGTGAGGGTCATGTTGACGGGGTGAACCCATATGACCTTGGGCGGTGTTGAATCCACGACGATTACCCTGACCTCGGTGGAGTTCCAGTTTCCTGCCAGATCCCGTCCGTAAACCCTGAAGGAGTGAAGTCCATCCCCGGAGCACAGACTTCCGGAGTAGCTCCAGAGACCTCCCGAGGGGCTCATGGTGTAGCTCGTTCCATCAAATTCAAGGATCGCCTCAGCGAGCTCTTCACTTGCGTTTATGGTTATGCGCATCGTGCAGCTCCCCACGAGGGAACCGTTCTCGGGAGTTGGTTCAACGAAGCTAAGGGATGGAGCCCTTGTATCAACTGTAATGCTCCTCTCTTCGCTGAATCCTGGGTTTCCGGCAACATCCCATCCCTCAACCCGGAAGGCATAGCTCCCGTCGGGGAGGGTAATGCTAACACTCCACTGGCTGTTTGCTTTTTCCAGAACGGTTCCGTTGAACCTGCTGTCGTTGGAGATGAGAATCGCCCCGGACAGTTCTTCACTTGAGTTTATCCTGAACTCAACCTCCGAGACGTTAAGAATTGAATCGTTTTCCGGTGTCGGAGGGATGAACTGAATAACGGGGGGTGTTGTATCCACAACCTCAACCGTAAAGTCCTTCTCAGCCAGATTCCCTGCCCTGTCCACAGCAAAAATGGAGTAGCTCAGGTTTCCAACCGAACCTGTGTTTAAACTCAGGACAATGGCCTCAGCGTTTGAGTAGTTGCCGGTTTTTACCGTCTCCCCCTTCAGGAGGATTGTGTAGTTGGCCGGATGCCGGTCGGTGATGACCACGCTAACATTTGCCTCCGAACCTCTTTCGACCCTATCCGGTGCCGTTACTTCTATCCCCGGCTTCTCCGTGTCGACCTCGAAGCTCCTAACTCCCGTTGAATTATCATTCCCGTGGAGATCCTCTCCATATGCCCTGAACATATGCACTCCATCGCTCAGTGTGAGAGTAACGCTCCAATCAGTTCCCTCTCCTTCCATGGAGTAGTTCATCCCATCGAGCTCAAGAATGGCAATGCTCAGGTTTTCGCTGGAGGAGATTTTGAATGTTACGCTGCTCCTGTTCAGGAGGCTTCCATTTTCAGGGGTGGGTGGTGTAAAGCTTATTGATGGCGGTGTTGTGTCCACAATTTCAACTGTAAAGGAAAGCCTGGAAATATGTCCTGCCGTATCGTTTGCCTCAACCGTGTAGTTTAGGAGACCGGTTTTCTCGGTGTTTAAGTTCAATACAAACCTCTCTTCTCTTGAGTAGTTGCCGGAAAGCAGGAGCTTCCCGTTTTCAATGACTCTGTAACCGGCTGGATGTGCATCGTTGAGGGTTATCGTGACGTTTGCAGATGCTCCCATCTCCACGACGGAAGGTGTGTTCACGGTTATCTCCGGCGGCGTTGAGTCCACAGTGAAAATTCTGGGCTCAGTCGAGTTCCTGTTTCCTGCAAGGTCCTCTCCATATGCCCTGAACCCATGCCGGCCATCCGACAGATTGATGCTCAGATGCCAGGTTCTCCCGCTTCCGTCCATGCTCATGTTTGTTCCGTCGATTTCAAGAACCGCCACGCTGAGATTCTCATTTGAGGTGAGGTTAAATGTGATGAGGGAATCTCCGGCGAGTGAGCCGTTCTCGGGGGTGGGTCTTACAAACCAAAGTGCCGGCGGTGTTCTGTCGGCTTTTTGCACCCTTAAAATCCACCAGTGATGCACACCGCCGTTCTCATTTTCGGCGGAAACGCTCACGTTCCAGATTCCCGGGATCAGACTGGAATTTGTATAGCTCGACCTCCTTCCTTCCTCCGAAAGAACCACGGTTCCGTTTATGCGCCATGTAATGTTTGCCAGCTGATTGAGCTCAATGCTGAAAAGAAGGCTTTCATTATCCAGAGATGAAATTTCGGAATTCTCGGGTGAAAATGAGATTATCTCAAGCCGCTCTCTGACACGGAAGCACATATCCGGCGTTGTATTCTCGTGTTCAAGCGAATCCCTCGCGGTTATTCTCCAGCAGTATAACCCGTTCAGGCCTTCCGTTGAAATTGTGAAGTTCGTCCAGCCGGAATATTCCACCGTTCTCACGCTTCTCCATTCACCGTTCTCGGTGGCGTTCGTCTCAAGGCTGGCCGTTTCGGGATGGGGCTCATCCCAGAGGGCATAAACTTCGATCTTCTCTCCCTCAAGAACGGAATCGCTGCTCTGACCGTAGGACACATAAAGGGGAGCCTTTGTATCCACTTCGAAAGTCCTTGCCCCTGTTCTGTTGAAATTCCCGTGCATGTCCCAGCCGGCACCATAGAACTCGTGGACACCATCATTGACGGACAGCGTAACGCTCCATTCCTTTCCCGACCCTTCCATCCGGTGCTCTTCTCCATCCATGTAAAGGACGGCCATGCTGAGGGGTTCGTTTGAGGTCAAGCTGAATGTGATCTCAGAATCTCTGGTGAGGCTTCCGTTCTCGGGTGTTGGGGGGATGAGTGCCAATGCGGGTGGTATGGTGTCGGTTTTTACGTTGAGGATCCATGAATGCTCCGCCTTCTCATCCCCGTGTCTCGCCTCCGCCGTAACGTTCCATAGTCCGGGGATGAGGCTCGTGTTTGTGTACATTGACGTCGTTCCGCTTTCCCTTAGAACCTCACTTCCATTCACGAGCCACGTGACATTTGCCTCTTTGTTCAGCTCTATTGAGAACGAGACGCTCCCGTTGTCCCAGACGGTGATGTTCCCGGCTTCAGGGAAAAATGATACTATCCTGAGCCTTTCCTCAACCCTAAAGCACATCGTTTCCGTCCTATTCTCGTTCCCGAAGGTGTCGTTTGCAAGCATGTACCAGCAGAATGTTTTTCCAGCAAAGTCCTCTCCAGTCTCTATTGTCCAGTTGCTCCAGCCATCGACGAGTTCGAGCGGTATTTCCGTCCATTCAAACCCTTCGCTCGCATTCGTCCAGAGCTTTGCTGAGGAGAGATGTTCATCCTCCCATTTTGCAAATACCTCAATGCTATCGCCCGCAAGAACGGAGTCGGCGCTCTGGCCGGCGGTTAGGACTTCTGGCGGCGTCGCGTCTATCTCCACAGTCCGCTCTTCGGTGCGGTTTGTCACTCCCCCGGCGGAGCCATAAACGCGGAAGGTATAGGTTCCATCCTCAAGGTCTCCCTTTACAGCCCACCAGCTCTTTCCAGAGCCGGTCATGCTCTCGTTGGCGCCGTTCCATTCGAGGGTGGCGTTTTCAAGGCCGGTTGATGCGGTTATGTTTATTGTTACGCTTCTGACGTTTAGCATAGCCCCGTCTTCGGGCGTTGGCTCAACGAAACTCAGGGTAAGGCTCGGTTTTAGATATACATACCAGACCCAGCTGTGGCTCTCGCTCCCGTTGGAGTTCTCAACCACTGCCCTAACAATGTACTCTCCGGCTTTAGCTGTGGCGTTGGTATAGGTAGAGGTTCTAACATTCTCCTCCCTGAAAACCTCGCTCTCTCCGACATACCAGGTTACGTTGACTACCTGATCCACCTCGACTGAAAAGCTCACCGCATCACCTTCATAGCTCTCCACGGGGCTCTCCGGCGAGTATGAGGTTATCTTCGGTGGAGAATAGACTCTGAAGCATTTCACAGGTGTTTCGTTGGAATGTTCAAGCTCATCAAACGCCTCTATGTACCAGCAGTAGAGGCCCGGCTCGTCGAGTGAAACGCTGAAGTTGCTCCATGGGTTCTCACCCAGCCCTCTCTCATCGAAAACTTCCCATGAGCCCGTTATGTTCGTCCAGAGCTGGGAATAGCTTAAGTGAGCATCGCTCCACTTGGCATAGAAGGTGATGCTTCCCCCTTGGGGGATTCCGTCTCTGCTTTGGCCGTAGAGTAAATAAACTGGCGCCCTCGTGTCCACCTCGAATTCTCTCCTCTCGCTCGTTCCGTTGTTTCCGGCCAAGTCGGCCCCGTGAACGAGGAAGGTGTGCCTTCCATCGGGCAGAACAGTCGAGTACCACCAGTTTATTCCGGAGCCAAGCATGGTGTGATTTTCCCCATCAAGCTCAAGGGTCGCCCCGCCTAGGTCTTCGTTTGAGGTGACGTTGATGGTAACGCTTGAACTACCGAGCAGGGAACCGTTTTCGGGTGTGGGCTCAACGAGAGTTAAGACCGGTGGGGTTGTGTCGGTCTCCTCTTGGGCGAGCGGAGCGAATATTCCGCTTCCGGTGATGTTGGCAGATACAATACCTTCTTGGATGTCGAGGTGGTCACCGCTTATTCCCTCCCTGTTCCAGCCTTCGGAGAAGCGCCATATGGCGAGGGTTTCCTCGTTCAGGCCTTCGAGTGCCGAGGGGTCGTAGTAAACCCCCAGCTCCATCCAGTCCTCAACCTCTCCCTCAAGGAATATCCCTGCACTTCCGTAGCCCTCCGGTGGATCCGGTCTACTCCCTCCGGGAACTCCCCGTAACATGATGTTCCCGGGGGCTGTTATCTCAGTCTGTACTCCATTTATCACGTTCTCACTCAGGGAACCGCTGAACTCTCCCACTATGTTGAGCGCCCAAGAGTTCTCCTCGTCCAGTTCCGTCTCCACCTCGTTGTAATCAACAGCTGAATCTCTGGCAAGGTAAAGGTAGATGCCGTAGCCGGGATTCGAGGCCACACCGGAGAGATGGACTCTGCTATCGACCACCTGGGCGGTTGAATAGAAAAGCTCTATTCCATCACTTCCATCACCGCTGACCTCGACGGTATTCCCCTGGAGGGCCGAGTCCTCCTCATGGTAAACGTATATTCCTACCCCCTGGAAACCCCTGACCATAAACAAGTTGTTCCTCACGGTGTTTCCAGTTCCGTAGCTCAGGTAAACGCCGTAGCGTTCGTCCTCGGTACTTTCGGTTATGCTTATGGTGTTGTCGGCCAGTAGGCAGTTCTTGGAGTCGTTGACCCATATCCCGACATTCGATACGGAGGAATTTATCGTGAAGCCCTGGACGGTAACGTTGTCCGAGCTTATGAAGATAACGGGCATATAACGTCCAATACCAGAGCCGTCTCCCCTTATCACCGCGTTCTCCTCGGTTTCAAGGGTCAAAGGCTTGTTTATCACAACACTCTCCGTGTAGTTCCCGGCCATAACAACAACGGTACCCCCTGAGGGTGCTGCGCCTATCCCATCGCGCAGGGGACTTTCACTTGGATTAAATTCTCTCCCTTCGTACCACCAGCCGCTCCCGTTGACGTAAACCATCTCGCTTGGTGTGAGTGTAGTGGCGGTGTCATTCACCCATGTTGTGTTGATATTGCCGCTGCGGTCCTCGGTTAGTATGCCTATCGTGTGGGTTTCCCCCGGAGAAATCTCTTCAAGGCTCCAGCTGGTGCCGCTGGTTTTTCCCTGATATTTGCCGTCTATGTATATGAGAGCATCGAGGAAGTCTTCATCCACAGGATTATCCCAGCTCCAGCGGATGTAATCGCTTCCAACCTCATGGGTCAGGTTCTCCACGGTTCCCGGCGGCTTGGTATCGACATAGAAGCTCACCCGGGCACTGGCCAGCTCCTTCCCTGCTATTGCGTAAACCGTCAGCGAGTTTTCGCCTTCTTCAGCCTCTACCGTCGTGTTCGGCTCGAAGGTTACGTTTTTCCCTCCGTTCAGGGAGTAAAGCCATTCATCAACAGGCTTATTTGCGGTAACGTTGAGGTCTATGATAGCCGTGTTGTAAGTCCTCTCCTCGGGGGATAGGATTTTTATCTGAAGTTCCTCTCCACCCTGCCCCTGCCCGTACTCAACCGAGATGTCGTCGAAGTACATGTGGGAGTATAAGGGGGAATACTCGTAGCCGCCAAAGAGGAGCTGGAACCTCGTCGTGTTTTCCATTCCCCTTGTTTCTATGGTATCAACCAGTTCTCCACCCTCCCAGTACTCGAAGTGGTCAGGATAGATTACTATCCTGAAGGTGGTGTATGTTTCGGGAATCTCTCTTGGGTAACTAATTGGATCCCCGTCGGGCCTTAGAAATGCAATCTTGTCTCCCTGCCAGGAGACGTATTTGAGACCTATGTACTCACCTGTGTCGAGGTCATATATTCTGAAGAGCATGTCTGCCGTGTAGGGATCCGTGAACTTCCATCTTCCAGAGACCGTTATGGAACTCCAGTTTTCAATATCTATCTCCCGGCTCCTAAGCAGCGCGTGTCCGTAGTCCCAGCCACCATAACCGTAG
>JALSON010000288.1 GCA_026986455.1 Thermococcaceae archaeon
TGACCCTTGGAGACTACAACAGCGCCATAACAATACAGGCTGTTGGAGGAAGTTGTGAATGAACAGGGCCATAGAGTACCTGCTCCTTACAGCTATCTCGGTTGTAATTATTGGCTCATTAGCGGGAGCTCTGCTCGACAGGCCTGTTTTCATGTCCTATGCCTATTCCGGAAGCATGACCCCGACAATAAGCAAGGGGGATGTGTTTTTCATCAATCCTCTTTCAAGAAACCCCTCAGTGGGCGATATAATCGTTTTCAATGCCGGGGGAACCTGGACGGTTCACAGAGTTGTGGGGATTGTTGAGGACGGATACATAACGAAGGGAGACAACAACGTAGCGACTGATCAGCAGAGCAAAAAAATCGCACCTGTATCGAGGTCGCAGATAGGGGGCAGGGTCATAACCTTCAACGGAAAACCCCTGGTGCTGAGGGGCGCCGGGAGCTACATACAGAACAGCCTCTCGGGCAGAACCAAGATGCTCGTTGCGGGCCTCCTTATAATCCTCGGAACACTGGCATTCACGGGAGAGGGCAAGAAGGGGATCAGGAAAAAGAAAAGGAGCAGGGCCGTGGTCATAAAATTCAAGACACTTTACATACTGGCCTCGGTTCTCCTGCTGGTCATGGTCGCCACCTCAATGTTCGTATCATGGCAGATTTTTCCGGTTGAATACGCCGTTACATCCGCAGGAGGGACGAGGGAGGGCTGGTATCTTCCGGGAGAAGTTTTCACCCAGGAGATAACTGTTAAAAACCTGAACTTCTATCCGATGTTCTACTATGTATCCACATCCAGACCCGTTACGGAGCTATCTGAGGACAGCTTCCAGCTCCCGGGCAGCGGGGAGAAAACCGTTCTTGTGACGATAAAAAGCCCGGAGGAAACCTCGGTCTACTCCACAAAGGTAACCGTGAACTCGTATCTGCCGCTGCTCCCGAGGTCAACCACGACATACCTCCACAGAATAAATCCCATAATGCCCGTGCTCGCAATACTGATGGAGATATCCCTGTTTTTAGGGGTGCTCTACAGGGTTTCGGGGATAGGGAATGAGGATATAATAAAAATAAGGACAAAGAGGTCTTCTCTACTAAGACAGATCAAACAGGAGGTGTTTAGGACATGAAGGAGATTTTCTCAGTGATAATTATCTTCCTGCTGGCGTCAGTTATGGTCATCGGATCAAGCGGGACGTTTGTTCAGTTCACTGCGGAGAGGGGGCTCAGGATGAACGTGACCTCTCATGATAACGAATACATGGCATTCAGCTGCATAGGAAACTACTCCAATACAGTGATGCTTGAGAGGAACAGTACCACCGCATTCAACGCCCTCACAGTGTTCAACTATCTGAACGAGCTTCAGATGGCATGGGTTACGCTTTCCCCGGACTATTCCGATCTGCCCGCCGAAGTCACAATGTGGATAGAAACCGAAAACGGTTCACAGATAGCAATAAATCCCGAAAGCAACTACACCTTCAGCGGAAGCGTGAGCGTTGGCGATGTGCCTGTTGGGGAGTATGTAATCCCCATTCAGATGTTTGCATACTGGGCGAGCGGGGACGCATCGGTGAGCACATGCCCCCTCAGGCTCATCGTCGTTGATGGCCCAACCATAGAGAAAATTCTGCTAGAAGGCAACACGACAGTGCCAACCCACACGTATGAAGAGTGGAAGATAAGGATTCTGGTCACAAACGGGGGCATTGCAAGAAATCTGACTGTAAAGGACACCATACCCAATGAATTTGATGTGGACCTGAACAGGACTGGTGCAAGCACAGGGAGCTATGAATTTGCGACAGGAAATGGAGCAACAAAGCTAACGTGGAACGTGAGTCTCGAAGCCGGGGAGAGCGCATACCTCGACATGCTGGTATATACGAAGGAGAACCCCGCCGGGAAGCAGGAGTTCACATCATGCGGGAATTACTCCCTGAATGACGGTGCTGAGATAAAGGAGCTCGGAATAAAGAGCAACTCCCTCGAAGTTGAAGCCACGTGCCAGCCCCATGACTGCTGCATCAAGGTGTCAAACTGGGTGAAGCCTGCGATCATCCCCTCGAACAGACCGGTAAACCTGACGAAGGGCATAACCCTCTACAACGCCGGCGTGGAGAAGAATGTAACCCTGCACCAGATCATCACCGGCAGGTTTGAGGTTACGGGCTATACAGCCCCCACAGGCAACGTTACGCTAACACCCCTCTCCGGAGGAAGAACAAAGGTAACCTGGCAGCTTCACATGGCACATGGGGAATCCAGGACACTGAGGCTGGAGCTCCACACGGACGGTATTTCAATTGGCCACCACCACAAATGGGTCATGGTGGCAGGGAAGGCATGGATTGAAGGCTGCGGCAGAAAAGGCCATGGCACATATGTCCTTGTTAGAAAGCACTGCAGCTGCCATGGAGGAAGCATAGGGGATATAAACATAGGTGATTTGAACCTCAAAGAAGGAATGGGAGATTATGAAGGATGAAGATTAAAAAAGAAAAAGAAAAAATTAAAGGATTCCTGAAGAGGAAAGAGGTGCTGGCAGGATTTCTGGTGCTCTTCCTCATTTTCGGATTCTACTCTGTAAAGCTCATGAATGCACGTTCATACAGCATGAACAGGGAAATAGTGGGAACATACACACAGGAAGGGAAGCTGCTTCACAGCGCCATTTTGAGGGAGAACGCTCTTTACGGGAAAACGATGCGGAGCAGCTATTACCCCGCCCCGCTCGTTGAAGGGTTTATCCTGACCTACGCATATCGCTTTGCACCAATGACATCGGTGGAAGGAACGTATGACATTACGGGGACTGTGACATATGCAGTAAATAGGGGAGATAAAGAGGTCGTTCTCTGGAAGGAAACGCTGTTTAAGGAGAAGGGAAAGCTCAAGGATGGAAAGTTCACGGTGGAATACAGGATGAACATGAGCACCCTAAGCAACCTAGACAAGCAGATTTCGGACCAGCTCGGAATTAAACGGCTCAAGAGGAGCGTAACCATAACAGTAAATGTGAAGACAGTGGGAAACGCATACGGAAAGCCGGTCTCTGAAACATTCAGACACACAATTTCCCTGATGAAGGACTCAAGTGCGGGTCTGTATTACTTTGACAGCCCAGAGAAGATAGCAAAGAAAACCGTTACAACAACCTCTACCCGGAAAAACAGCGTTAAAATGCTCGGAATTCAGGCCGATGTGGAAACAGCGAGAACTGTAGTGCCGCTGCTCGCCCTGATATTCCTGATACCTCTCGTGGGAGGAGCATACACACTTAAGAGCACAATGCCCCACGACGACTTCAAAAGAATAAGACCGTATATAGTTGAAGGCGTGCCCCGTAAGGCTGACAGGAGGATTGTCATATCATCGAGGGCGGATCTTGAAAAGACCTTTGAGCTTATTGATAAGCCCATACTTCACTACATGGATGGTGAGGATGAGGTCTATGCGATAATCGATGGCAGTGTGGCCTATGAATACCGGGAGTCCTCCGGATCGGAGCCTGAAGAAAACTCCTGACCCGTTCTGGTTAGCCGTAACTTGTGTAAAATGCGTAAATGTCGTTACGGCTAACCTTCCATCCTCTGCTCATCGGCTGGCTTTCAGGAGAAACGGTGACTCTTAAGACCTCCCCCCATTCGGACCCGCATACCGGACACAGGGGGGTAAAAACCCAGACTTGGTTTTGATTTAAACCGGGAGTTCTGCACTCTACAACTTTTCCCTCTCGAAAGAGGAATCCATAAAAAGATTTATATGTTATAACTTCATAGAGTTTTTTGGTGGTACGTGTGAAAAAGAAACTTGCAGCTACGATTTTGTTAGGTTTAATTTTTTTGTTTTTTTCGTAAAAGCGGGCATTCAGCCCGGACAAGAAGTAACCATAAAACTCCAGAACTCCACAGGAGCACACGTCTTTGTTAAAGCCTTATACCCAGAAGGATTCAGAAGCTTAGGAGTCCACACCACAGGAAAAAACGGAATTATAACCATCAAACTTGGAGATCTGAATAAAGCTTGGAGTGCAGAGTACAAAAAGCACGGCCGCCTCTCAAAACCATTACTCGTCCTCACAATAGTTAAGGACGGGAAAATCGCAATTGAAAGCTTAAACCTCAAAAGCAACAGCATCTTTCAGACAGCCACAATAAGACCAAAATTCAAACCCCTGAAAACCACCATCAAAAAAACCCAAACCCAAAACTCCAAAAACATTCAACCACTCGCCGGCTACTACCAGTGGCTTGACGACTCCTACACCTGGAAAGCCCAAGTAACCCCAGACAGCACCACCAAAGGATACATATCCTATGCTTACTCTATAAACAAAAAAGTTGGATTCAGCATCAATGTTTTCGCAGACAGCGACTGGACAAGATTAACATCATACAACATTATACAAAAGAATAAGAGTGGCTCCCATTACAGTAACTTTCCGAAAGGACAGAATTATTATATCTGGATGGACTTCACATATCGCTGGGAGAGGTGGGGGATTCATATTGATGGACAGACCTTCTATGAGGACTACGTTTACATAGCTGATTTTGACCCGAGCACGCTAACAGGAGGAACATCAAAACCCTCAAACGCCCAAACACCACCAGTGGATAAATGGATATACGAAGGAAGCTATTATTCAACAGGAAATGAAGGGTATTACGCATTCCATATATCCAACTTGGATACAAATGATATTGCAGTTGATGCTCTCAAGTTCATCGAGGTTTTAAAGAGACTCAGGAAGATAAGCACAGCCGCAGCGGAGAAGGCTTCAGTAATAGGATTGTTCATTGACGTTGGGTTTAAATATGATGGCATGATTGCATTTGACTTCGACCTATCTTTGGATTCGGATGTGCGGGGAACACATGATGTCTGGAGAACGGAGAGCACCGACGTTAACACGGTGCCGATACTCTACTTTGACGTTGATTGAATTTTGTTTTCCTTTTTTTGAAATGCCTCTTTTACATTTTCCTTTTGAACGCCATTGAGGGATGCAGTATTCCTGAGTCAGCCATTCAAATCACCGAAATTTATAGTAGTAGGGACTCTGAAAGAGTCATCTTAGAGGCCAGTCATCTGTGCGGTATTCCTAAGAGTGCAAAAAACTTCAAAATAACAGACCATCAAACAAAACAGCCTTAAATCCTAATTTTTAGACATGCCCACTTAGACCAAAACTTTAAAAGCTAACCTTAAAAGCTGAATGTAGTAATCTTTTCGAAAATTAAAGAGGTGGTAGAAATGAATCCGTTCCACGATCTGGAGCCAGGACCAGAGGTTCCCGAGGTTGTTTATGCCCTGATAGAGATACCAAAGGGGAGCAGAAACAAGTATGAGCTCGATAAAAAGAGCGGCCTGATCAAGCTCGATAGAGTGCTATACAGCCCGTTCTTCTATCCCGTGGATTATGGAATAATCCCCAGGACATGGTATGACGATGGTGATCCCTTCGACATCATGGTCATCATGAGGGAGCCGGTTTATCCGGGTGTTATCATTGAGGCCAGGCCGATAGGTCTCTTCAAGATGATTGACAGCGGAGACAGGGATTACAAGGTTCTCGCAGTCCCCGTTGAGGATCCCTACTTCGAGGGCTGGAAGGACATAAGCGACGTCCCCGAGGCATTCCTCAACGAAATAGCCCACTTCTTCGAGCACTATAAGGACCTCCAGGGCAAGAAGGTTACAGTCGAAGGATGGGAAAACGCTGAAGTGGCCAAGAAGGAGATTCTGAGGGCTATCGAGCTCTACAAAGAAAAATTCGGAAAGAAGGAGTGATCTCCTTCAATTTATTTTAGGAGGTAGCGGGATGTACAAGCTGCTGACGGTCAAGGATGTTGTGAGGATTCCGCCGAAGATGTTCCAGATGAATCCTGAAGAGGCCGCAAAGATTATTCTGCGGGAGACATATGAGGGAGTTTATGACAGGGATGAGGGAGTTATCCTCGCTGTTCTCAACGTTAGAGAGATAACCGATGGTGTCATCGTCCCGGGGGACGGGGCCACGTATCATGAGGCGGTTTTCGATGTGCTCGTCTGGAAGCCCGAGATGCATGAGGTTGTTGAGGGAGAGGTTGTCGACGTCGCCCCCTACGGTGCTTTCATCAGAATAGGCCCGATGGACGGCCTCGTTCATATCTCACAGCTCATGGATGATTACGTTGTCTTTGACGAGAAAAACAAACAGTTTCTCGGAAAGGAGAAGCACCGCATACTAAAGCTCGGTGATGAGGTCAGGGCAAGGATAATAGCCATAAGCGTGAAGAGCAGGATTATCAGGGAGAACAAGATAGGCCTCACGATGAGACAGCCGGGGCTTGGCAAGCCTGATTGGATCGAAAAAGAAAAGCGCAGGGAGAAGGGTGAAGGGGCATGAAGGAGAGAGCCTGCAGGCACTGCCACTACATCACCACCGAGGATAAATGTCCCGTCTGCGGGAGCAGGGACTTAAGCGATGAGTGGTTCGACCTCGTCATCATAACGGACCCGGAGAACTCAAGGATAGCCCAGAAGCTCGGCGTCAAGGTTCCCGGAAAGTATGCAATCAGGGTCAGATGAGCTATGAGGAATTTCCATTTTGAACTTCCACCCTCCCTGAGGGATGAGCTGAAAAAACCCCTGGGAGAGCTGATTAAAGGGGAGCTCCCGAAACCATACATCGCTTCTCTTGAAAAAATGAAAAAAGCACCCTATTTAATCACAGTTGGCGATGTCGTCACGGAAAACGTTTTAAAGCTCGGTCTCAAGCCGAGTATAGCAATCTACGACCACAAGACCAAGAGGGAGGAGTACAACCCGGAGATAGAGGCCGATGCCGTGATAATGACTGTCAACAATCCCCCCGGCACTGTGACGAAAGCTTTATTAAATGCAATCAGGAAGGCATTTGAGACCGCCCGGAGAGGGCGCAACGTGTATATCAAGGTCTATGGTGAGGAGGATCTGGCGGCCATACCGGCCGTGCTTTACGCCCCCGCAGGGAGTCTGGTGCTCTACGGCCAGCCGAATGAGGGGGTAGTGCTTATAAAGGTTACACCTCAATGTAAGCTCAGATGCGCGAAGATACTTGGAAAAATGGAGGTGATTTACGATGGAGATTAAGGTTACCGAGATTAAGGAGAACAAGCTCCTCGGGAGGAAGGAGATATACTTCGACATAATTCACGAGGGAGAAGCAACCCCATCGAGGAAGGACGTCAAGGGCAAGCTCGTTGCCATGCTCGATCTCAACCCGGAAACCACCGTTGTCCAGTACATCCGCTCATACTTCGGAAGCCACGTTTCAAAGGGTTATGCAAAGTCCTATGAGAGCAGGGAAAGGCTCCTCTACATCGAACCGGAGTACGTTCTCATAAGGGATGGAATAATCCAGAAGGAGGGAGAATGATGGGGCAGAAGTGGAAGCTCTATGAGGTTAAGGGCGGAAAGATAAGCCGGAAGAACAGGTACTGCCCGAGGTGCGGGCCCGGAGTCTTCATGGCAAACCACAAAGACCGCTGGTCATGCGGCAGATGCGGCTACACCGAGTGGAAGAGGAAATGATTTCCTTCTGTTTCTCCATTTGCCATCAGTACATAGACAAACCTTTTATTTCCTCGCCCCGAGTTCTCCCCGGTGAGAGCATGACGGTGAAACTGTTCTATGATGATGCATATCTGAGGGAGGCATCGGCTGTAATCAGGGACGTAAAGCTAAAGGAAGGCGGAGAAATAAGGCTCCTCCTTGACAGAACAGTTTTTTACCCCGAGGGAGGAGGCCAGCCCTCCGATAGAGGCCTGATTGAGGGGGAGGGCTTCAGGATTGAGGTCACCCGTGTCTCAGGGAAAGATGAAATATGGCACGAGGGAAGGCTGGAGGGACGAACGCCGGCTATTGGGGAGAAAGTTGAGCTCAGGCTTGACTGGGGATGGAGATATGGGAACATGAAGCAGCATACGGGCCAGCACATTCTTTCAGCGGTCCTCAAAGACCTCTACGGCAGCAGCACCACAGGCTTTCAGATTTTTGAGGATTACAGCAAGATCGAGATTGATTTTGACGGAGAGCTAACGTGGGAGCACATCCTGAAGGCTGAAATTGAGGCCAACAGAATCGTGTCCAGTGACCTGCCTGTTCTGATTGAAACCTATGAGGAGCTGCCCGGAGAGCTCAGGGATTCCCTCAGAAAGTCCCTGCCGGAGAAGCTCAAGCCACCCATACGGATTGTTTCCATTCCCGGCGTTGACATCATAGCATGCGGCGGAACCCATGTCAGGAGCACGAGGGAGGTTGGCCTGATCAAGGTTCTCAGGTTCTACAGGAAAACCCGGAATATATGGCGCATAGAGTTTGCATGCGGCGGCAGAGCCCTGGAGTATCTCGACACCCTCCTGCAGGATTACTGGAGGAGTCTCGATGAAATGCCGAACAAAAACCGGCCTCTCACTGAGAGAATCAGGGAGCTCAAGGGGGAGCTCGAAAAACTGGAGAAGGAGAAGGTGGAGCTGAGAAAGGAGATGTGGAGGTGGAAGGCCGAAGCCCTTCTGAGCAGAGCTGAAGAGCTCGGCGGGGTTAGAGTCGTCAGCACCGTTGAGAGCACCGGAATGAAGGATGCCCAGGCTTTTGCGGTGTATCTCGTGGATAAAAATCCCGGCACCGTCGCCCTGATCGCCGGCAGAAACTACGTGATTTTTGCGAGGAACCGTGATGTAAAAGGTGTTTCAATGAACGTCCTTCTGAGGGAGGTTCTCAAAGAAACCGGAGGTGGCGGAGGAGGAAGCGAGGTTCTTGCCCGGGGAGGAGGGTTTAAAGCTGAGCCCGGGAGGGTGCTTGAGATTGCCCTGAGGAAGCTGAAGAAGGATACATAAAAATACCAAGCCTCCCATAGACCTCC
>JALSON010000289.1 GCA_026986455.1 Thermococcaceae archaeon
GCTCTGGTTTGTGAGCGTGGCGAGGTCGTACGGGAAGTTGTTTGTCACCCATCCGCTGTAGCCTGTGCTGTAGGCGGCGCCGTTGTACCAGTAGTTTCCTGGGAGGTCATTCCATTTTGTAATGTTATAGTAGAAGGTGGTATTAGTAATCCCCGCCTTATCTGCAAATATTGAGTAAACCGGTATGTCGCCGATGTGGCTAACGTCCTTCTTAACGACGACTGAGAGATCCGTGAGGGGAGCTGTTGTAACCTCCTTCTCGGTGTAGAGTAAGCTTCCGAGTGCAACGGCTATGTCAGCAGCACCTGCAACATCCTGGGCAGCTGCCTGGGTACCAATCACAATTTTAACGTTTGGCTCTCCATTTTTAACAAAGAAGTCTTTTGGAATGTTAGCGCTGTCATCCTTTACAAGGGTTCCGCCAGCACTGGCCATGCCAAGAGTTGCTCCTATCATTGCGGCACCAACTGCAAGGGCCGCGATTTTCTTAACCTTCATTTCTTCAACACCTCCACATTTGTTGGGGGTTAGACCCCTTTCTAACAGTGTTGTCAATACCTTAATATCGGCTTTGGGTATATATACTTTTCGCTTTCAGACCCTTTCTAACGATTAAAAAAGCTCGATTATTGCCGTAAAAATGAAAGGGAGCTTAATTAAATGCCTACACTCAATTCGCCATTTGCCGATATTATTCCTGCCCGGGTTTAAGCATGCCTTCCTCTTTCAGCTTCTTCAGGAGCGGCCGGTGGATGAGTGAGTGGACAAAACCCGCCAGATCAGTAAGGGCACCCTGAAGCTCGTTGGCATTGATATCAATGATCTCCGGCTCCACAATGGATATCGCAACCGGGGAGTATTTGGCGTTCAGCTGAAACATCGTCTCGAAGTCGGAGAGAAGTTCTGCGGCAACGAGGAAGTATCTGCTTCCCTCGCTCTCTCCCTCCCCCTGTTCCTGGACGAGGATGGTGTTTATCATGCACCCTTCAAGGAAGAAGGCTTTTGCCATGCTCTTTTTTACCTCTTCAAGCTCCTTTCCGAAGGTTTCTATAACAAAACGGTAGCGGATGTACCTGTCCTCCATTATGGCAGACTCTATTTCCTCCTCTTCGTATCCTATCCTCGGCATCGGAACATCGTCGAGCTTCGGATATGCCGCCAGCCCGCCGTATGTGTCCATAAGCTTCGACATGAAGAAGGCCACCTCGCCCATAAGCTTCATGAGATCATTGGCCCTGAGTTCAAGGCTGCCGGGCCTGAGAACCTCCACCACAGCCGGAGCGTATTTAAGAACGGCTTTAACCACGTTCTCAAAGGATCCCGATAGAACAGCCTCTATCATGCTGGAGTATTTAAGGAGGTCCTCTCCTTCGTTTTCGATAACCTCTTCAGCCCTAACACGCTTCACTTTAACCGTGGTTTCCTTCTTCAGTGACTCCACAGTCTCCCTTACAGCCATTTCTAAGGCTTTCTTCTCGTTTCCCATGGCCTCAATATAGAATATAACCTCAACCTCACCCAATTTTACCACCATATTCCCTTATATCTCTTTTTTGTGTATGTGCCAACAACGGGAATTGGCTCCCCGCAGTATTCACATCTTCCATCTTTAACATGGTACTCCTCAATTTCAAAGCCCCATCTTACTATTAAAGGCTTTCCACACTTCGGGCAGTATGTGTTCTCCCCCTGATGTCCGGGTGCATTTCCAATATAAACGAACTTTAAGCCCTCCTCCCTGGCTATCCTGTAAGCCCTTTCAACAGTTTCCAGGGGAGTCGGCGGAAGATTGGTGAGCCTGTAGTGCGGGAAGAAGCGGGAGAAGTGGACCGGGGTATCATCACCGAGCTCCTCAACGACCCATCTCGCAAATTCTCTGAACTCTTCCTCCCTGTCGTTAAGCGTTGGTATGATGAGATACGTTAGCTCCACATGGATTCCAAACTCCTTCTTCGCAATCTCCGCAGTTTTTCTGCTCGGTTCCCCTCCGGGCACACCAGCTATCTTCATGTAGAATTTATCATCAAAGGCCTTAATGTCGATGTTCATGGCGTCAACGTATGGTGCGA
>JALSON010000290.1 GCA_026986455.1 Thermococcaceae archaeon
CGCAGGTGCTCATGATGGACGTTATCAAAGATGTTGAGACGATGAAGTTCAACGCCGACGGTACATACACCGTCGAGTATCTCGGAGTCAAGCATGCGATATTGAAGAATCCGGCTCAAACGGGAGTAATAGCGGGCCTTATTCCCGTTTACCTTGCGCTGGCCCTTTTCAGGTTCGGAAGAATTGATTTGAGGTGATGGGCATGATTACAGTTGATAATCTTGTCAAGGTTTACAGGGACGTTAGGGCTTTGGATGGTCTTAATCTTAAGGTTAAGCCGGGTCAGGTTTACGGTTTCCTCGGGCCTAATGGAGCGGGCAAGAGCACGACGATTCTAAGTTTACTCGGCCTCATCTTTCCCCAGAAAGGGCGCATAGAACTCCTGAACGAGGAAGTCTTCCGGAACGGCAGGTTCGACGAGGGAAAACTCGTGAAGGCCAAGGCTAGAATCGGCTACATGCCGGAGCACGCTACCCTCTGGGAGTTTCTCACGCCACTCCAAACCCTCGACATCATTGGCAAAGCCTTTAGGATGTCCAGAGCAGAGAGAGAAAAGCGAGCTGAAGAGGTCCTCAAGCTAGTCAACCTCTGGGAGGTGAAAAACAGGAAGGTTGGGAAGTTTTCAAAGGGTATGCGTCAGAGGCTTCTCCTTGCACAGGCGTTAATCAACGATCCTGAACTCCTAATCCTCGACGAGCCGATGACCGGGCTGGATCCCAAGGGCATTGCCGAGTTCAAGGACATCATCAGGGAGCAGAGGAAGGCTGGGAAGACCGTCTTCTTCTCCAGCCACATTCTGGCTCATGTCGAAGAGGTCTGCGATACTGTGGGAGTTATCGTGAAGGGTAAATTAATTCTTGAGGATAGCATCGAGAACATCAAGCGCGAGTTCCTGAGGAAGGCTGGCTATACGATTATTGTTGAGACGAACAGGCCAGTGGACTTCTCTGGAGTGGGGTGGAACGTAACTCCGCTCGGCGAGAACAAGTACCGCGTCGTTTCGCAGGAGGACATTAGAGAGGAGTTGCACGACTTTGTTGCTTCACAGGGCGCGAAAATCCTCACCATGCAGGTAAAAGAACCCAGCCTGGAGGAGATATTCCTTAAAATGGTAAAATGAAGCTTTTTCTTATTTATACACCTTAATGTTCTGCCCGAGGAATAAAAGGACGAGAGAATCAGATGGCTATCATCGTCGAGGTCATCTGTATCTCTGTCATCTTTCTTATCTTCTCTGTGATGAACTGATCAAGCTCCTTGAGCGTCTCGGTTTCAACCTTGACTATGAGATCATATTCTCCATAGACCACGTAGGCCTCCTTAACCTCCGGCATGGCAAGAAGTTTCTCCATAACCTCTCTTTCCTTCCCAGCGGCTGTAACCATCAAAATAAAAGCTGTCACCATTTCCGACCACCAAAAATATTTTATCCCTTTGGGTATTTAAGCTTATCGAAAGGCCATGTTCGAGCATTTATTTCCAAAAGAAAGGCTTGAGAGGTTTTACGTATTTCTGGGGGAGAAGGGGCTTGAAGCTCTGGCTCCATTCTCAAAGGGGACTGCTGGCCTGATCTTCAGGGGAAAAATGCATGAAAGGGACGTCATAATAAAGCTAGCCCGCCCGGATTCTCCAAGACGAAACCTCTTCAGAGAGGCTGAAATTATAAGGGTGCTGGAAGGCAGGGGGATAACCCCGGCTCTAATTGAGTACGGTGTTTTTGAAGGGCTGGAGTACATGATAAGGGAGTTTGCCCCCGGCGAGCCGGTGCTGTATGCTGATATGGAAAAGAGGCACCTTATCGAGATTGTGAAGAAAACAGCCCTGCTCGATGCCCTCGGCATTGACCATGGCCAGATTCAGGGGGGAAAGCACGTGATAATCGGGGAGGAGGTGTGGATAATAGATTTTGAAAAGGCGGGGTTCAGGAAGCCCAAAAATCTGACATCTGCCCTGGCGATGCTGTTCCTGAACGAAAACTCCATCTCCCGCAGGATAAGGACAAAATTCGGTATTGAGGAGTTCCTTGAACTGCTCAGAGGGGCCGCGGCGGAGTATAAAAGGACGGGGG
>JALSON010000291.1 GCA_026986455.1 Thermococcaceae archaeon
ATGCTTCACTATACTGACGATGCCTGCATGGGAGCAGCCGCTAACAATCACGAGGCCTTCCGGAGTCCTAATCGCAATGCTCATGTCATCCCTGAGGTCATCCCTCACAATTCTGCCATCTCTGAGGGTGTAAACCTCTGGATTTTTCCTCTCGAACTCCTCCCTCTCCGCGATTTCCCCGGTTGAGTACATCCCCTCAACTATCTGGAAGGGCTCCGCTGTCAGAAGGAGATCTCCGTATTCCTCCACATCCTCCCTCCTGAAAGGGATTCTAACATGCCTCAGAGAGGGCTTCATTACAAAGTGCTTCCTGAATATTGCAGGATGGGCTATCACGGGGATTCTTTTTCCGATTTTCCTGAGGATTTCAATAAGGCCCCCGGTATGGTCGTAGTGGCAGTGGGAAAGAAAGATATAATCAATATCCCCGGGACTCACCTTGAGGAGCTCCATATTGTGGAATATCGGAGCGGCATTCTGGCCGGCATCAAAGAGCACCTTCTTTCCCCTGTATTCAATCAAAAAGCTTATTCCGTGCTGTGCCAGGAAGGGACTCTCGTAGCCGGCATAATCCTCGGCAAGGGTGTGGATTTTCACCTTCATAAAATCACCCTGGTGGGTTTATGCTCTTCGGGGAATTATAGTTTTCGCCATGCCGGTTCCGGGTTCTCAAAACCTTAACCTTTAAAGGCAGGGGGCATAATGTCCACAGGTGATAGCATGGAGATAGGTGTTGTGGGAAAACCAAACGTTGGAAAATCCACATTCTTCTCGGCGGCAACCCTCGTTGATGTGCAGATTGCCAATTATCCTTTCACCACGATAGATGCAAACGTCGGTGTTAGCCATGCGATAGCGGAGCATCCGTGCAGGGAGCTTGGCTGCACGCCAAATCCGCAGAATTACGAGTTCAGAGACGGCCTCGCTCTGATACCCATAAAGATGATAGACGTCGCAGGTCTCGTTCCCGGAGCCCATGAGGGCAGGGGGCTGGGAAACAAATTCCTCGATGACTTGAGGATGGCCTCTGCGCTGATACACGTGGTGGATGCAACGGGAAAGACGGACGCAGAGGGCAACCCTGTCGAGCACCACGACCCTGTGGAGGACATCGAGTTCCTTGAGAGGGAGATAGACTTCTGGATTTACGGGATTCTCAAGAAGAACTGGGAGAAGTTCTCAAAGAGGGTCAAGCTCCAGCACCTCAAGCTCGCACAGGCGATAGCAGACCAGCTGACCGGAATCGGAGTTACAGAACAGGACACGTTTGAGGCGATACACAAGCTCGGGCTGAGCGACGACCCGACCAAATGGAGCGATGAGGAGCTTTTTGAGTTCGTCAGGGAGCTCAGAAAGGTCAACAAGCCGATAATCATAGCAGCCAACAAGGCGGATGCCGCCGCTGACGCCCAGATAAAACGCCTTGTAAAAAAAGGCAGGAGCAGGGGATATATAGTCGTGCCCACATCGGCTGTAGCTGAACTCACCCTGAGGAAAGCCGCCAGGGCAGGGTTCATTGAATACATCCCCGGAGCGGATGAATTCAAAATCCTGAAGAAGATGAGCCCAAAACAGGAGAAGGCCCTCCATCTGATAAAGGAGCGTGTTCTGGATAGATTCGGGTCAACGGGTGTTCAGGAGGTTATAAACAGGGCAACCTTCGAGCTCCTCCGGCTGGTACCTGTTTATCCTGTGGAGGATGAGCACAAGCTAACGGATCAGTTCGGCAACGTCCTTCCCCACGTATTCCTCATGAAGAAGGGTTCGACACCCCGTGATCTGGCCTTTAAAGTGCATACCGACCTTGGAAGGACATTTCTCTACGCGGTCAATGCAAAAACCCACAGGCGTGTAGGAGAGGATTACGAGCTTCAGTTCAACGACATAATCAAGATCGTGGCTACCGCGAGGTGATAGGGGCAGTTTTTATTTTCCCTTTTCTTTGGACTTCTCCTGAATGAGTTCCTGATAGAGCCTCGGCTCCACGTCCTCCTCTCCCAACCCGAGCATTTTTGCGATTTTCCATATCTCCTCCTTTGCCTTTTCCGGGTCATCGCTTATAACC
>JALSON010000292.1 GCA_026986455.1 Thermococcaceae archaeon
TGAGGGAAAGGAAGGCGTTGAGAGGCTTGTGGATATGAACGGCAACACCTACGAGGTCGATGCCGTGATAGTTGCTGATGGAAAGAGGCCGGATATAAACCCCATAACACAGGCGGGAGGAAAGCTGCGCTTCAGAAGGGGCTACTACATGCCGGTTCTCGATGCAGAGCACCGGATACGTGATGGAGTCTATGCCGCGGGAAGTGCAGTCAGCATAAAACCCCACTATGCCAATTATCTCGAAGGGAGGCTCGTTGGAGCACACATCCTGAAGGAGTTCGGCCTCGATGCGGAGCCGTGCATATACGAGGAGAAACTTGGGAAGTATGAACCCGAAGCGATGCCCCTCCACAGAATCGAATATGGCTCGATGAACCTTGAGGATGTGCAGATATGCGGCTGTGATGTTTCGCTGAAGAAGGTGCATGATGTTGTCGAGAGTGGTATAAGGGACCTCCAGATAATCAAACGCCTGACCCACCTCGCGATGGGCTTCTGCCAGGGGAGATTCTGCCTCTTCAATGGAGCCCTGCTGGTCTCACAGAAAACGGGGATTGACATGGCCAGAATAGATTTGCCCGTTGCACGGCCGCCTCTGAAAAACGTGCGCATGAAGGCGGTTGCAGGGAGGGATTGAGATGGCAGGGAGAAGTGAAGTCCTCATCATCGGCGGGGGGATAATCGGGGTCACCCTCGCCCACGAGCTGGCCAGAAGGGGTGAGGAGGTAACCCTTCTGGAAAAGCGCTTCATAGGCTCGGGGTCAACGTTCCGGTGCGGGACTGGAATACGACAGCAGTTCAACGATGAAGCCAATGTGCAGCTCATGAAGCGCTCCGTGGAGCTCTGGAAAAAGTACTCGGAAGAATACGGCTTCTCATTTCAGCAGACGGGCTATCTCTTCCTGCTCTATGATGACGATGAGGTGGAGGAGTTTAAGAGAAACATTGCAATCCAGAACAGATTCGGGGTTCCGACGAGGCTCATAACACCGGAGGAGGCCAGGGAGATAGTGCCCCTTCTGGACATAAGTGAGGTGGTCGCGGCATCATGGAACCCTACCGACGGCAAGGCCGATCCCTTCCATTCAACAGCAGCTTTTGCGGCCCATGCGAGGGAGATGGGGGCGGAGCTCTACGAGCGCACCGAGGTCAAGGACATCATCGTTGAAAACGGGGAGATTAAGGGGGTAAAAACCAGCAGAGGGGTTTTTAAAGCTGGAATAGTTGTAAATGCGACAAACGCATGGGCAAAGCTCATAAACGCAATGGCAGGAGTTCCGGTCAGGATACCGATAGAGCCCTACAAGCATCAGGCCGTGATAACCCAGCCGATAAAACCCGGTTCAGTAAACCCGATGGTGATTTCCTTCAAATACGGCCATGCATACCTGACCCAGACCGCGCATGGAGGAATTGTGGGAGGCGTGGGATACGAGGAGGGCCCCACCTATGACCTCAGCCCGAGCTATGCTTTCATGAAGGAGGTGAGCTATTACTTCACGAAGATTATCCCCGCCCTCAGGGAGCTTCTGATACTGAGGACATGGGCGGGCTACTATGCAAAAACACCTGACAGCAATGCCGCAATAGGCCGCATAGAGGAGCTTGATGAGTTCTACATTGCGGCGGGCTTCAGCGGACACGGCTTCATGATGGCACCGGCGGTTGCCGAGATGGTGGCTGATCTTATCACCAAGGGAAAAACCAAACTGCCCGCCTGGTGGTTCGACCCATACCGCTTCGAGCGTGGGGAGCTGAGAACGACAGCAATTCAGATGGGGTGATGTTCTCACCCTCGGGTCAGGCTTAGATTTTTAAACCTCTCCCTCCCACTATATTCTGAGGGCCCGTGGCTTAGTCAGGATAGAGCGTCGCCCTCCGGAGGCGAAGGTCGCGGGTTCGAATCCCGCCGGGCCCGCCATAGAAACTTTGCTCCGCAAAGTTTCATCAAAGTATGGAATGCGTTTTCATTTAGCCCTTTTGGTGGGGGTTGAATTCTAAACTGGCAGTTTTAAAGTGTGTTTTCCGTGCTTGAGCGCCCTTCGGGCGCTTT
>JALSON010000293.1 GCA_026986455.1 Thermococcaceae archaeon
TTATGTATGTGGCATTAATATCGTATGCCCAAATTGCCTCCGATGCACTAACTTTAAATTGCAGCTTACTATTTGTTGTATCATATGAAACTGAATAACTGCTACCTCCAGAATATAGTAACTGCCAATCATTTGCAACACTCCACTCTGCCGAAACCATCCCCGTCCCAACACTCAACATACTAAAAAGCACCACCAGAGTGAGCACCAACCCGAACCGCTTCATCTTTTCACCTCCTCGAAGACCTCCAGGACAGCCACGCTGAAGCCATCTCGTAGCCGAGCATGAGCACGACAAAAGCGAAAATCCCGAGCCCGAACGCGAGAGGAATCATCGTCACGTCCATCTCAACCACCCACACTGTAGTCAATGCCAATACCACCGAGCAAGGCCAACAAAAGCGCAAGATTCTGGACGTTGTTCTTTAGAGCGTCGAGAAGAGCCGTGCCGTTCTGCTGCGCCAGCGCCGCGAGGAAACTGACCAGCATCATGTCGTAGAGCATGACCCTCCATCCGCTCGTGCCCGGCTCGATGAGGGCCACTGCCTTTGAGCCTTTGTTCGTCAGCGCCCAATGCACAAGAAGCCCGCCGACCGCGCCGAGCGCGAGAGCTTCCTTCGTCATGAGAGGCCAGGCGACTTTCAGCCAGAAGGCCGTGATGAGGAGGAAGAGCAGGAGCTGAGCGAGGCTTTTCGTTTTCATACTGCCATCACCCGCCGCGCTTTTTTGAGCCGGGCGAGCTCTGCGAGCCTCTGTTGCTTGAGCCGGGTGATGCGAGCGAGCTCCCTCTGTGCCGCTTCAATCTGCTGACGAAGCTTTGACGCATACCTATCATAGAACTCAATCTCCCGAGCAATCCCATCAAACGAGTCCATACTACCACCCCCTAAATTCAGCCGGGCCTCATCGCCAGCCGGCTCAGCCCTTCAACATGAACCTGATTAGAGAACTGATTTGAGCGGAGGGAGGCCCAAGGTTGCCTAAAAAAGAGATTACTGCGAAGATATTTAAGAATATTAGAAAAGCGATTTATAGAGCATTTATAGGGGTTATAAAAGATTGAGGAGAATCAGGTCTTTATCTCTCTGTAGAGCTTCCTAACAGCCATCCTGACAACAGCCGAGTCGTTGTTGAGGCCAAGACTCTTAGAGAGTTCTTTAATCATGCGGTGAGTCTCCTTATCAATGCTAAATGCCCACACAAAAGCACCAGTACCATTCAATCTTTCCCGGGCCATCCTCCGCTCACCTCCTTTCATTCTTTCAAAACCTTCTTCAAGTCATCCACAACCGCAGAATACCACTCGTCCGCGAGAAGTTCGAGGTTTAGGTAGTGCTTCTCAAGAACTCCGCGTTCAGCTCTCCCCTGAATGAAGTTGATGACCTCAAACGGTGCCCCCTGGCGGGCCATGAAGGTCGCGAACCACTCTCTTACTGCAGCGGCCGAGAAGTGGATACTCTTTTCTGTCTCCCGCACCGAGCGGAGCCTGACCCTCAACCTGTTTCGCGTCCAGTTGTAGTCAAGCGGAATCTGCCCAAGCTCTAAAAGTGCGAAGTCCCGTGGGAAGTAGGCATAAAAGGCCTTTTTCTGGCCCTTGACACGATAGAGAGGATACTTTGCGATGTTCTCATAGCCCTCAGGCAGTATTAGTTTCTCTGGTTTGAACTCATTGAATAGCTCTACGATAGCCCTTAACCTCAGTCCGCTGAAAACGAGCGCTTTGTAGACTTTCGCAATAACAGGGCCCTTTTGCTCGTAATATTTCAACGCCTCGCGTATCTGCTCGTCCGTGACGTTGGCCTTTCTCGGTTCGGTGGGCTTAATCCAGATTATTTCCTTGAGGTCGAGGTGTTGTTCACGGGTTATCACGCCGCGAGCCTTCAGGAAGTTAATAAAGCTTCTAAGTGCCTTCGTTACGTGCCTTTTGTAGCCCGTTTTTGTGAGAACATCCTGAAGGTCCTCATAAGTTTCTATGCTGTAGGAGTTAAAGAACTTCTCAAGGGTGCTGAGGTAGCGGTGCCTCGTTTCTTCTGAAGCCAGTCTGACGGAGAGCCATCTCCCATAAGCCTCCTTGTACTGAGACCACTCTTCATTAAGGCCTATTTGGGGAGACGACGACTTTCGAGCCCGCGCCCCGGGTTCAAATCCCGGCCGGGGCACCAGAGTTCTCTTTTCGTCCGAGTCTATCTTCTGGAGAATTGCAGAGGGATTGATTACCTCGCTCATTCTCTCACCCTCCCCACATATAACTTATATAAGGGTTGTGCCGATGCTCCTGATGCTTTTTATGATAGCCGGACAATGCATGATAAATCTGCCACTGCAAACATCTCCCGTTATTCCAGAACCACGTGAATACATCTCAACCATTCACTTATTAAGCCCAACCAAGATGCTCCCAACGAGGATCAGCAGCACTCCAATCCACCTGCTTGTTCTAATAGGTTCGTTAAGAATAAAGAATGCCAAAACTGTCGTAACAAAGTATGCAAGGCTCAGCAAGGAATACATCAGGCTAACATCAAGCATTGAAAGACCGATAATCCACAGAACCGATGAAATCGCATACAACATAAGGCCAGCAGTGATATATTTGTTCGAAAGCACCATAATGACTGTCTTTAAAGAGAAAATCTTCCCCGTAGAATCCAAAGCACCAACAGAGTTCATGCCAAGCTTAAAAAGTATCTGTGTTGTTCCTCCAAGCAGTATGCACGCAGCCAAGATAAGGTAAGGAAAGGCCCTCATCCAACCACCTCCAACACGTAGAAATTCTTCCACTTAAAAACAAGTCTAAAATCGTCTGAAAAAGAATCCGCCGTGACGTTATACGCCCGCTCTGTAAATGGGCCAAGGATAATGTACCTAATCCCATACTTCCCAACTATCTCTTTTCTCTCCTGTGAGTTCAGGAAGAATTGTCTAATATCCTCCCTTCTCTGTTCCATGTTTAGGAATGGATTTCCGTGGCCGTAAGTTACGGCAACAACAGGCCTTCCCGTGAAGCCCGCAATCCATTCCAAAGTGTAGGGATGTCCGATTAAATAGTCACCCCTTTTAGTATTCCCGCGGACCCATTCAGAAACTTTTAGAAGCCCTCTTGTGTAATTACCAGCTAATGATTCAAATGGTTTATAGGTGTACCTTGAACTGAAGTTCGTATTGTTGTAGTGAATAAATGCAAAAGATCCATACACTATCAGCATAGCTGAAATGCTATATACTGCAACTTTCTTTGCTCCAACCCCCCTCAAGAGTTCCCTGATCGCATAGAAGTAGAGCAGTATGTAGGTATAGTGTAGTGGTATCGCAAAGCGTGATGGGAAGATCTTTATGCCGATAGTAGAGTAAAGAATCGAAGGGACTAAGTTAACAAGTAGCATTGCCCCAAGGCTCACATATATGAACTTCCAGAACCCCCTACTCTCCCTTCTCTTGAAGGCAAATAACAGGGCGGTAAGGATTAGTGCCAAGCCCCATACAGGAGGCCTGATTCTTAAAAGCGTTCTGTACAGCATTAATTCTCTCAGCCAATTGCCTTCAACCACTCCTGTAGCTCCCGGCTGGACATGAAGGACTATGTTCAGGAAGTAGGGAGAGATTATGATCACTGCAACTAACGGGATAAGTAGCAGATTCTTGTCTCTCTTTAGTCTGAGCAGGGCATACAGTGAAGCCCCAGTCAGAACTGGTAAAGCCGCCCCAACATGAGTCCACAACATAAAACCTAAAAGGACTCCCGCATACACTCCATGTCTTCTCTTCCTCCCGTAGATGTACCTTAGAATTTCCAGATAGACCAGCGGAAGCAGAACCGGGACGAGTGCTTTTGGATTCGGAAAAAGCTGTGATCCCATAATGAGAAAGGAAAGTGCCCCTAATAGTAAGCCACCGTACTTCTCGTCGAGTTCCTGTCCGAGCAGGTACCATGAAGCTACCATTAACATTGCAAAGAGGAGCGGTGTCCATATCATTAAATTCCAGATCGAAACGTGAGTAAGTTTCGCCAAGAGTGCGATAATAGAGTGATAGAAGAATGGGTACCAGTTCGGATAAACATTGTAATGCTGATCTAAGAAAGGATTTCTACCGAGGTAGATTCCTCTAATCATGGCCATGTGAATTATCGTATCACCACCATTCCCACCAACAGGTGTTTTTCGCCCATGGATAACTGCTAGATTGAGGACAAATGCAAGGAACAGTAACCAGAGTAAATCTGCTCTTACCCTTTTCATATTTTAACACCTGATTTCCTGATTCATTCATCCTTACCCTACTCTCGGAGGTTTGGATAAAGAATTATTCACCGCATCCCTCACATAGAGCGCCGCGCCCATGCCGAAGTAAGTGGGACAGGCATAGGCTGTGGCCTTCAGCTCCATCGGGACTTTCCGGAGCACCCCGAGCATGATCAACAGCTGCCAGTAGCTGTCCGGTTTCGCTTTCCGAATAAATTCCTCATCAAGCTCCAGCAGTTCCTCAAGCCTGTTCTCTCCTATGAGCCTCATTACGAGCTCATCGTACTCCTCAGATTCACGTGCATATCCGTAGGGTCCTTTTGGAGCGTGCGCATGCCCGTGATCCGCGCTGATAACAAGGCCAGCTCTCCCATCGTAGCTTTCAATGCTCCCGGCCAGAACCTCTCCGAACCGTACCAGCGTTTCCCTGGGCATTTTTCTGGCAGGAGTGACGACCACAAGCGGCCTGGCATCAAGGAAATGCAGGGGAATCAGCTCCCCCCATGTCAGCGGGAAGCGCGAGTACTCACCCGACAAAGCTGCAAAATTTATGTCTACAACAGGAATCCCCGCCCTTCTGGATTCCAGATAAATCTCTTCCGCCAGCTTCCTATCGGTTTTATACTCCCCATGGAATTCAACACCCGCAAAGCCGAGCCATGAAACCAGATTTTCGGCAAAGATTATTCCGATGTGGTCGCTGATTTTGATGTTGTGCGGGGTGACGATAACATAGACATCAAACTCCCTGAACTCCTCACCTATCCTCTTTAAGACATCCGCCAGCTGCCGGGTTTTTTCATCCCCTGGCTCCAGAACCTCGTTGCCATGAGGCATCATTGCCATACCGCCGAGCATTGAAACCACCACACCCTGATACTGTTATGACAGGCTTAATAACGCTTTCGAGCCCGAACACGTCCCGTTATTTTAACAGTATCCCGTTCCGATGAGGGCGTGTCTAAAACTATTGATGTTTGTATGATGGATTCGGAAGATGCACTCGAACAGGCAAAAACTTCAAACATGACACTCAACATATAAAACAACCCCCTCCCGATGATAAATCTTTTGAATGGAAGGGGGTATCCTGACATGATGCTCGCAGTCAAAGTCCACAAACGGGATGCTGAAAGGACACGGAGAATGCTCATGGAGCTTGGTGCTCTGGCCAGAGGGTATGCCGTTAAGAGGGAGGGAGCTTTTGTTTTCTTCCCCGTCATGCGGCCTGTTGAGGGCTTCGAGCTCATCGAGGCCAGCTTTGAGAGGCTCGAAAGGAGGCCCCACAGCTACCGCGAGGTCGTTGAGGTTCCTGATGAGGTTAGACCGCTCCTCCCAAGCTCCTTTGACATTGTCGGCGACATTGCAATAATCGAACTCCCTGAGGAACTGATGCCCTACGGCCGGGCAATAGGGGAGGCCATCTTAAAGGCACACAGGCATATAAAGGCCGTCTTCGCCAAGGGAAGTGCGGTTTCCGGAGAATACAGGGTTAGGGAGCTTATACACCTGGCCGGCGAAAGGAGAACCGAGACAACACACAGAGAGAACGGCATCAAGCTTCGGCTTGACGTTGCAAGGGTGTATTTCTCGCCGAGGCTGGCCACGGAGAGAATGAGGGTCTTCAGAATGGCCCGGGAAGGAGAGGTCGTTTTTGATATGTTTGCCGGTGTGGGCCCCTATTCAATCCTGCTGGCAAAAAAAGCCGGAACCGTCTTTGCCTGCGATATAAACCCATGGGCTGTCAGATACCTCGAAGAAAACAGAAAGCTGAACAGGGTTAGCAATGTCATACCCATTCTGGGTGATGTAAGGGGAATCGCGGGCCAGCTGAAGGCTGACAGGGTTGTAATGAACCTTCCGAAGTTTGCCCGTGAATTCTTAAGGGAGGCCATAACGAGCACGAAAAAGGGCGGGGTGGTGCATTACTACGGCTTCTCCCACGAGGAATACCTTTTCGGGGAGCATGAGAGAATAATCCTGGAAACCGCGGAGGAGCTGGGAAGGGGGGTTAAAATCCTTGGGAGGAGGAAAGTCAGGCCCTACGCGCCGAGGCAGTTCAACATCGCCATTGACTTCATGGTTCTCTGAGGGGTTTTATGCCATCAAACCGATAAATGATGACCAGTCTTGAAAACTTTTTAAGCCCATGAAACCTAGGTTCATACACAGGGGTGGTATTTTTGACCCTAATGATTGATGAAATAATGAAAAAAGGCAAACCCGAGAATGTTGAAAATGCCATCAGAAAGCTTTTTGAACGCCTCGGGCGCAGGAAGATTTCAACAAAACCCGCTGACCTTTTCTCCTACAGCCATGACTACTGGCTCGTGACATTCCACTGGCTGCTGCAGGGCAGGGTTCCGGCGCTTCCGGATGCTGTCCTCTGGCCGGAGAGCAGGGATGACGTGGTTGAAATTCTGAACGTTGCATATGAAGAGGGCGTGCCAGTCTATCCCTATGGAGGCGGCTCCGGAGTTCTGGGAGGAACGGTTCCCGAATACGGGGGAATTGTCGTTGATATGAAGAGGATGCGCTCCATTGATATCCACGAGGAAGACCTGATTCTTGAGGCAGAAACGGGCGTGAACGGCCACTATCTGGAGGAATACCTGAACAGAAGAGGCTACACCCTCGGTCACATTCCCCAGTCCCTATACCCATCCACCCTGGGCGGCTGGATTGCAACAAAAGCCATCGGGCAGTTTTCAACCAGATACGGCGGTATCGAACACATGCTCCTGGGTTTGGAGGCGGTAATTCCTCCGGGAAAGGTCATCGAGTTAAAGCCTCACCCGCGAACCGCAACGGGTCCGGACCTGAGGAAGCTCTTCATTGGGAGTGAGGGCATATTCGGCATTATAACGAAGGCGTGGCTCAGAATATGGCCCTATCCCGAGGAGAGATTTCTTATGTCGTTTGCCTCGGAGAGCTTTGAGGATGCCCTCGACTCTGCCAGAAGGATCCTCAGAAGGGGTGCGAGGCCGGCAGTCCTCAGAATATATGACAGGATCGAGACAAAGAGGCACTTCTACCGGTTTGATGAGATGTATGGCAGGATTGGAACGGTTATAATCGTGGAAGGAGACTCAAAAATAGCAGAAGCAGAAAAAGCGGTGGTTGAGGAGGAGTTCAGGGGAACACCAGCGGGCGAGGAGCCGGTAAGGCACTGGCTTGAAACGAGGTTTGTGGTGAAGGAGGTATCCGAATTTGCACCCCTCGGTGTCGTGATCGACACAATTGAAGTTGCGGTGAACTGGAGCAACGCGGCAAAGCTCTATTACAGCACAGTTGATGCCATGAAATCCGTCAAGGGTGTTTTATTCGCCTCGGCCCATGCATCCCACTTCTATCCCCAGGGGGTGTGCTTCTACTTCACCTTCGCGGGCATACCTCCAAGGGGAACCAGACCGGCCGAGTTCTATAACCGCGTCTGGGAAACCGCCATGAGGGCAACCCTTGAAAACGGCGGAACAATAAGCCACCACCATGGCATAGGGAGGCACAGGGCAAAATGGCTCGCTGAGGAACTGGATGGAGCCTACGGGCTTTTGAAGAGAATAAAACATGCGGTTGATGAAAGGGGTATAATGAACCCCGGCAACATGGGGGTCTGACCATGCCGGGAAAGTGGGACTGGCTGAAGGATGAAATAGGCTTTTCCAACCTGCTGACGGGCGGGAGGATGATACTGAGGGTGATCAGCGGAAAGCTCTCCGCGGATGATCTGACAAAATGCGCCCTCTGTCCCAATATGTGTAGGCACGCATGTCCTGTGAGCATAGTCGAGGGCAGAGAAACCACCTCTCCGGCCGGGAAGGCAAGGGTGGCATTCATGATCCGCGAGGGAAGGCTGAAGCTGAACCCCGAAAATCTGGAGCCCCTGTACATGTGCCTCTCATGTGACATCTGTTCGCTCTACTGCCCGTTTGAGTTCTCGGTGGCAGATTTGATCCGGCCGGTAAAGGAAGAGGCTGTCAAAAAGGGAATCATCTTCGAGGAGTTCCGGGGGGTGTTTGAGAACCTTGAGAGGTACGGGGATGTCTACGGGGCCAAAAAGGAAGAGAAAGACGGCAGAGGAGAAATCCTCTACATACGAGGATGCACAATCAGAAATGAGCTCCCCGAACTTGGAGAAAAAACCCTTGACCTGCTGAGAAAGCTCGGCTTTGAAGTCTTTACAATAGATGAGACCTGCTGCGGCATTCCAGCCTACAATCTGGGCAATATCGAACTGTTTAAAAAGCTCGCAGCTGAAAATGCGGAGAGGATAAACCGGAGCGGAGCGGAGATCGTGGTAACCTCCTGCCCCTCCTGCGCCTATGCATACAGGGTGCTCTATCCCGGGCATGGAATCAGGATCAGGCCCCGGGTCTTTCACATAACAGAGTTTCTGAAGGATAAAGCGGGAGGGATGAAAGGAGGCACGCACAGGGTTACATACCACAACCCGTGCAGGCTGGCCCTGGGACTTGAGCAGAAGGAGCTTTTGAAAGACCTCCTCAGCGGAATTGACGGCATTG
>JALSON010000294.1 GCA_026986455.1 Thermococcaceae archaeon
GCCGTCCCTGGCGTAGAGCGCATAAGAGGCCGAATCGAAGAGGTCAATGCCCATGGCCACCGCCAGCGCAAAAATCATTGGGTGACCAGCCCCGAAGAGGTGGACGGGTCTATCCGGCCTAAGGCCCTGTTTGGAGGCTATGACAACATCCACAAGGTCCCTGTAGCGGTAGCTTTCCATTAGGGGAACGACAGCCCCGATTGGGTGGATCTCAAAGTCCATCTCGCTCAGCTTTTTGGCGGCGTAAGTCCTTAAGTCAGGGTAGGTGGAGCCCTGCACGGCGGCGTTCATGGCGATGCTCTTAACCTCCTCCGCCTCCCTCGCCCTCTCAAGCGTTATCCTCAGGTCCTCCTCCGCCTTCTCCCTCGGGGCGTCGGGGATGGTCGGGATGTCCAGGAAAGTGCCGATATCCACCCCTATTTCATGCTGGAACTCTATGATTTCCCTGTTGGTGACCTCAATTCCCCCGTAGCGCATGAGCTGAAAGCTTCCGGAGTCGACCTCTATTATCCCATCGTAGCCCAGAAGCCCGTGAATGCCTTCCTCCAAAGCCCTCCTGCGGAGCTCTTCGTCCTTATAGATGATGTAGGAGTTTGTGATTATCATCCCGAACCCCATTTCTTTGAGCTCCGCTGGGGAAACAATAAGCTGCTTTGGGTTTATGACGGGCATTATTGCAGGAGTCTCAATTTTTTTGCCGTTTACTTCGAGCCTTCCAATCCTTCCCGCGGCATCTCTCGCCCTGATTTCGAACTTAAACTCAACCATCTCTCAACACCGAACAGGGTATGTGGAGGGGGTTTAAAAGGCTAAGGGAAAATGCTCAGGAGAATATACGCTAATGTTCCCGAAATCAGCGGCGCAATGATCCAGCTTCTCACGATTCCAAGGAGCAGCCTGACATTTACCCGTTCCCCCTTGTATGTCCCCACACCCGCAACGGCACCAACAACAGCCTGTCCGGAGCTTACGGGGAGGCCGAGTGAGTTGGCCAGACTTACGGCGAGGGAAGAGCCTAGCTGGGATGAAAACGCAGAGGTCGGGCCGAGGGGTGCTATGTCCTTTCCAACGGTCATTATGACCTCATAGCTGAAGCTCAGGGCTCCAAAAGTCAGGGCCATGGCCAGAACAATTTTGAAGTAACCTTCAAATCCCAGTGCCCTGGAAAGTCCGATGACGTTGGAGAGCTCATTTGTTCCGAGGTTGAATGCCGCAAATGAAGCGGAGATGAACACCAGCCACTTCTGGGTCAGTTCAATATTGGCCATTTCGTGCATCTTTCCGAGAAGGCGGGAATAGAGGTTATACATCCAGATAGCAAAGAAAGCCGCTATGAGCGGGGAGAGCACCCATGCCAGAGCGATTTTTCCGAAAACATGCCACCGAACTGGGATACCGAGCTTTATAGAAGCACCGAGAAGGCCCCCGATTATCGACTGTGTCGTTGATATTGGAATCCCCCTGAGGCTGGCAGCTGTTACAGCGACGGCTGCGCTGAAGAGGACGAGACCTATCTCTCCGGCATCCATTCCTTCTGCCAGTCCGCCCACAGTACTCGAGACGGCGGAATGGCCGAGAACCGCTCCCAGTGTGGTAAATATGCCGATTAAAAGCACGGCCTGCTTGAAGCCTATAACCTCTGAACCGACGGCGGTACCAACTGCCTTTGCGCTGTCATTTGCACCTATGGCCCATGCCATGAAGAAGGCCGCAGCAAGGAGGATCATGGTCATCACTATAGACTATATTTTCTATATAGATTATATATGACAAATTAAAAACTTTTCGTTTGAAAGTTTAGATGATAATCTAAATGTTTCAATGATGATAAAAGCTCTGCAGATAGCCGTATAGATGGAGGGTCAGATAAAAGAGCGCCCAGAACCAGAGGATGATGGGGAATAGAAGCGCGTTGATGAGTTTTCCGCCCTCGAAGAAAGCCGGCAAAAGCATCGTGAAGGTCTCGAAGAACCACCAGAGGGCGAAGAGCTCAAACTGTCCGGTGATGAGGAGAAGAGG
>JALSON010000295.1 GCA_026986455.1 Thermococcaceae archaeon
CAAGGACGGCCCGATTTATGTCCCAAAGGTTGAAAATGGCATTCTCGAATTCGTCCATCCAAAGGAGTTCAGCGGGGATGAGGAGAGCCTTACACATTACATCTACGAATTCCCGAGGGGATTTGAGGTTTTCGGCATCCGGGCTCCGAGGGAGAACAGGTTCATAGGTTCGGCCGATGACTACAATCCAAACCTGTACATAAGACCCGAGTTCAGGGAAAACTTCGAGGCGATAGCTGAAAGGGTGCAGCTGGCCATAATAAGCGGACTGCAGGCCCTGACAAAGGAAAATTACGCCGGGCCTTTTGAGGAAATTGAGAGACATCTGGAGATTCTGAATGAAAGGGGAATACCGGTCCATCTTGAATTTGCATTTACACCGGATGAGACCGTCAGGAGGAAGCTCGTTGATATCCTCGGTAAATTCACGAGCGTCGGTCTGAACGAGGTTGAACTCGCCTCCGTGATGGAGGTGCTTGGGGAAAAAGAGCTCGCGGAGCTCCTGCTCGCCCACGACCCGGTTGACCCCCTGGCGGTTGTTGAGGCCATGAGGAAGCTCGCCGAGGTCACGGGGGTCAGGAGGATACACTTCCACACCTACGGCTATTACATCGCCCTCACATCATACACCGGAGAGCACATCAGAGATTCACTCCTGTTTGCCGCTCTTGCCGCAGCTGCCAAGGCAAAGCTCGGGGACGTGAGGAATCTGGAGGATGTCGGCAGGGCCCTTGATGTTCCGGTGAATGAAAAAGCGGTGGATGTTGAGGGCAGGCTGAAGGAGGAATTCGGCCTTAAGGAGGGAATCGCCAGAGTTGAGGAAGGACAGCTGAGCTTCGTTCCAACGAAGATAGTTGTGAGGCCAAAGAGCACCGTGGGAATCGGCGACACCATTTCGAGCTCTGCCTTCGTGTGCGAGTTTGCCCTGAGGGGATGACCCCGGGCAAATTTTATATACCTTTAGTTACTAACCTCTTTCGGGTCTTTATTGATTTTAGGGGCCTGTATGTGCTTTAATCAGTTTTAGCGACTGGAGGTGGTTTTATGCTTTTGGAAGCTCCCGTTTACAAGGAGCTGTTTGGAGCAATTGAGATTTACGAGGTCCAGAAGGTCATAAAGCTGGACACACAGACGAAGGATGTTGGGAGCTTTACGGTCAAAAACGTCCCGAGGGAGGATATCTACCGCATTCTGGAGGATATTGCCATAGTTGTCCCGATGAAAAATGAGAAGCTTCAGCTCGTCGATGGTGTGCTCAAGGCAATACCTCATCAGTGCCCGATTATCATTGTCTCGAACAGCAAACGTGAGGGGCCCAACCTGTTCAAACAGGAGGTCGACCTCGTGAAGCATTTCTACAACCTGACCCACTCAAAGATAGTTATGATACATCAGAAGGATGCGGGCATATCAAGGGCATTCAGGGAGGTCGGCTACACGGACATCTTTGATGAGAAAGGAAATGTGAGGGGGGGCAAAGGTGAGGGCATGCTCATAGGAATCCTCCTAGCTAAGGCCCTCGGAGTGAAGTATGTGGGCTTTGTTGATGCCGACAACTACATCCCCGGTGCCGTCAATGAGTACGTTAAGGACTATGCCGCAGGCTTCCTTATGAGCGAGAGCGATTACTCGATGGTAAGGCTGAGCTGGAGGCACAAGCCCAAGGTTAGCAAGAGGGGACTCTACTTCAGGAAATGGGGGAGGGTTAGCGAGATTACAAACAGGTACATGAACGCCCTCTTCGGAGCCGGAACGAATTTTGAGACGAGCATAATAGTCACCGGAAACGCAGGGGAGCACGCGATGACGCTTAAACTCGCCGAGATACTGCCCTTCTCAACGGGGTACTCAATAGAGCCCTTCGAGCTGGTCTACCTCTTCGAGCGCTTCGGGAAGTGGGAGGGGATTGAGGAGTACGCGGAGGTCTATGATCAGGGGATAGAGATATTCCAGATAGAGACCCTAAACCCGCACTTCCACGAGGAAAAGGGACAGGAGCATGTGGCAGACATGATTCTGAGCTCACTGGGTGTTATATACCACTCAAAGCTGGCCACGGCCGGCCTGAAGAAACGCATCCTTGATGATTTAAGGCTGCATGGGTTGCTGAATGAGGAAGAGGAACCACCGAAGCCCCGGGTGATGACCCCCATCAGGGAGATAGACGCGGATAGGTGGATACGCATCCTTGAGGACAGTGCTGAGACGCTCTTCAAATTCGAAGTGTGAGGGGATGCCATGAGGGTTATCTTCCTTGATCTGGACAGGACGCTCATAGGGGAAGACTATTCGCCCGAACCCGCCGGGCACATAGTTGACTGGCTGAAGAATAAAGGCTTCGAGATAATTTTCAATTCGTCAAAAACCCGGGCGGAGCAGGAGTACTACAGAAAAGCCCTCGACATTGAGGCTCCTTTCATAGTTGAAAACGGAAGCGCCGTTTATATTCCTGAGGACTATTTCGATTTTGAAATTCCCGGCCTCATGAGAGATTCCTACATCGTGGTGGAGCTCGGGGAGAGGTATGCGGTGATAAAGAGTGCTCTTGATGCAATATCCGACGAGTTCGGGCTGAAATACTACGGAAACTCGACCCTTGAGGAGGTTGTGGGCTTCACGGGACTGCCAGAAAGACTTGCCATGCTCGCCATGAGGAGGGAATATTCGGAGACAGTTTTTCTGTGGAAAAAGGAGGGGTTTGCGGAAAGGCTGAAAAATTTGAAGGTGTCCCGAGGGAGCCGCTTTTTCAGCGTGCACGGAGACACTGACAAGGGAAAGGCCGCACGTGTCTTGCTCTCCCTCTACAGAAGGCTTGGAAATGTTGAGAGCTACGCCGTTGGAGACGCCCCCAACGACATCCCTCTCCTGAATGCAGTTGACCACCCGTATATCATGGGCACGCTCACCCATCCGGGGGGTAAAAATATTAAAAATATAAAGTCAATCGAGGAACTAAAGGAGGTGATATTATGAAAACGCTGATACTGGCCGGAGGAAAGGGTACCCGTCTGTGGCCGCTCAGCAGAGAGCTCATGCCGAAGCAGTTCATAAAGATCTTCGATGACACCTCCCTATTTCAGAAAACCGTGAGGAGGGCCCTGCTTTTCTCGAAGCCAAAGGAAATATTCGTGGTAACCAACAGGGAGTACAGATTCAGGGTTCTTGATGAGCTCAGGGACATGGGCGTTGAGCTCCCTGAGGACAACATCCTGCTCGAACCTGTCGGGAAGAACACACTGCCGGCAATTTACTGGGGCCTGAAAACAGTGCATGAAAACTTTGGAAAATCAAAGGTCGCTGTTCTGCCTTCGGATCATCTTATTGATGCAAATGAGAGGTATGTTGAAGCATTTAAGACAGCCGAGAAGCTCGCTGGAGAGTATTTTGTAACTTTCGGTATAAAGCCCACAAGGCCCCACACAGGCTACGGCTACATAAAACCCGGCGAAAAGCTGGAAGGCGGATATAAAGTCGCGGAGTTCAAGGAAAAGCCTGATTTCGAGACCGCAAAGCGCTATGTGGAGGAGGGCTACTACTGGAACAGCGGGATGTTCATGTTCGACACGGAGCTCTTCATCGAGGACGTGAGAAACCTTGCCCCGGAGGTGTACAGCGCATTTGAGGAAGCAGGGAGCATTGAGGAGGCCTATGAGCTTGTTCCGGATATAAGCGTTGACTATGGTATCATGGAGAAAACCGCGAGGGCCGCCGTTGTCCCTCTCAACGTCTACTGGAACGACCTCGGGAGCTTTGATGCAATCTATGATGCCTTTGAAAAGGATGAAGGCGGAAATGCGGTTAAGGTCAGGGGACTTAAGGCGGGATACGTGGGCATAGACTCAAAAAGCAACCTCATAATGACGGAGCGCCTGACCGCAACGGTCGGGGTGAGTGATCTGGTAATAATCGACACAGGGGATGCCCTGCTCGTTGCCCACAGGGGGGAGACCCAGAAGGTTAAGGAGGTCTACAGGAGACTCAAGGAGAGGGGCGATGAGAGGGTCATTGTGCACAGAACCGCCTACAGACCGTGGGGGAGCTACACCGTCCTTGAAGAGGGGGATCGCTACAAGATAAAGCGCCTGACAGTTCTGCCTGGCAAAAAGCTCTCGCTTCAGATGCACTACCACAGGAGCGAGCACTGGGTCGTTGTCAGGGGCACGGCAAAGGTTATCCTCGAAGACAGGGAAATCCTTCTGAGGCCCGGGGAGAGCACCTTTATCCCTGCAGGCGTCAGACACAGGCTTGAAAATCCGGGCAGGGTTGTCCTTGAGGTCATAGAAACCCAGATAGGAGAGTATCTCGGTGAGGATGACATAGTTCGCTTTGATGATGAGTTCGGGAGGGTCTAAGATGGGAAAGCTGTTCGGAACATTCGGGGTCAGGGGAATTGCAAACGAAAAGATAACTCCGGAATTCGCCCTTAAAATCGGTATGGCCTTCGGAACCCTTCTGAAGAGGGAGGGAAGGAAAAGGCCTCTTGTCGTTGTCGGCAGGGATCCAAGGGTGAGCGGAGAAATGCTGGAGGGAGCCCTGATCAGCGGCCTCCTGAGCATGGGCGTTGATGTCATAGATGTGGGCATAGCACCAACACCGGCCATCCAGTTTGCCTGCAGGCACTTTGGCACAGATGGAGGCGCTGTGATAACTGCCTCGCACAACCCTCCGGAGTACAACGGCATAAAGCTCCTTGAGCCCAACGGCCTGGGGCTGAAGAAGGAGAGGGAGGCGGTTGTGGAGGAGCTCTTCTTCAACGAGGACTTTGATCCGGCCCAATGGTATGAGATTGGTGAGGTCAGGAAGGAGGATATAATCAGGCCGTATCTCGATGCCATCAGGAGCAGGGTTGATGTCGAGGCCATTAAAAAGAGGCGGCCCTTTGTCGTCGTTGATACATCAAACGGTGCGGGCAGCCTGACCCTTCCATATCTGCTGAGGGAGCTGGGCTGTAAGGTAGTCAGCATAAACGCCCATCCTGACGGGCACTTCCCTGCAAGAAATCCGGAGCCCAACGAGGAGAACCTCCGGGGCTTCATGAAAATTGTTAAGGCCCTCGGGGCGGACTTCGGGGTTGCACAGGACGGTGATGCCGACAGGGCGGTTTTCATAGACGAGAACGGGAACTTCATTCAGGGCGATAAGACATTTGCTCTCGTTGTAAAGGCAATGCTCCAGGAAAATGGCGGGGGACTTGTTGTCACGACAATAGCAACCTCCCACATAATTGACGAGCTCGCGAAGCAATACAACGGAGAGGTCATGAAGACGAAGGTGGGCGACCTTATAGTTTCAAGGGCTCTCCTTGAGCACAGCGGCCTTGTGGGTGGTGAGGAGAACGGAGGCGTTATCTTTCCGGACTTCGTTCTCGGCCGGGACGGGGCAATGACCACGGCAAAGATAGTCGAGATATTCTCAAAGAGCGGGAAGAAGTTCAGCGAGCTTATCGCGGAGCTGCCGAGATTCTATCAGGTGAAGACAAAGCGGCGTATAGAGGGAGACAGACATGCCGCTGTTGAGAGGGTCGCAAAAATTGCGAAGCAGAGGGGGCTGAGAATTGATACCACGGACGGTACAAAAATCCTCCTTGAGGATGGCTGGGTGCTCGTGAGGGCGAGCGGAACCGAGCCGATAATAAGGATTTTTGCGGAGGCAAGAAGTGAGGAGAGGGCTAAGGAACACCTCAACCTTGGTCTTGAGCTTCTGGAGGATGCCCTGAAGGCCTAATCCTCCGCATCCTGAGGGAGCTTCCCCCATCCACATTTTTCCATATGCCTCGTGAGCAGGGCTGCTGCCTCCTCAAGGGTCAGCGGGACCTCCTCTATCCCGACGGAACGGAGGAGCCTTACAATCTCCGGAATTTCAAGGTTTGCCTCCTCAAGGATATCCTCGCGGGAGAAAAGTTCCCTTGGCCTTCCGCTGAATATCATCTCCCTGTTTATGACGTAGCATCTGTCAGCAAGCCGTATGGCCCTCAGGTCATGGGTCGCCATTATTACAGTCTTTCCCCTGTCTCTGAGCTCCCCTATGAGACCGAGGATGTAGTTGCGGTTCTTAAGATCAAGGTCCCGGGTTGGCTCATCCAAGAGAACAACCTGGGGGTCTAAAGCCAGCACAGCGGCTATGGATGCCTTCTTCTTTTCGCCCCCGCTAAGGTTGTAGGGATGCCTGTCCCTGAGGTGATATATGCCGAGCTTCTTCATTATCTCCTCCGTTACAGCCAGTGCCTTCTCCTTCTCATAGAGATGCAGGGGGCCGAATGCAACATCCTCCATGACGGTGGGGCTGAAGAGCATGATGTCCGGATTCTGGAAGAGGAAGCCAACCCTGCTCCTGAACCACTCCATCTCCTTCTCATCTGTGAGAACATCCTCCGTGAGGGGCTTCCCCATAAAGCGCACCTCGCCCTTCTGGGGAAATATCAGTCCGTCCAGTATTTTAAGCAGGGTTGTCTTTCCCGCCCCGTTGGGCCCCACAACCGCCACGAGCTCCCCCCGATAGATGTCCATGCTGATGTCTTCCAGCGCCATTTTTCCTGTCGGATACGTGTATGAAATCTCTCTGACCTCATAGATTTTCCGGCTCATATAAACCACCTGTCACCGATAAACACCACCGCCATGAGAAGTATCGCAGAAGTGAGGAAGAGGGCATCGCTTTTCCTGAATTCAAACTCATTCAGGCTTCTTGCCGAGTGAAGATAGCCCCGGGAGAGCATGGCGTAGTAGAGGTCCTCCCCCATCATCTGCGTCTTTATGAACAGGGCCCCCATGTTCTTCCCGGCCTCCTTCCAGCTTTCGACCATACCGAGCTTCCTGCACAGTCTTGACCTTCTGGAGTACATCGAGTCAAGCAGGATGCTGAGCAGGAGGAATATGTACCTGTAGGTCAGGGTGGTTATTGTTATCACAATTCCCGGGACCCTGAAATCCGAGAGGGCTTTCATCACGTCGCTCCATTTTGTCGTTATCGTCAGGAGGATTGCATATGACACTGCCGCTGCTACCCTGAGGGTGAATATCGCCGCCGCATGAAGGCCCTCCGCCGTCACCGCAATGTACGGGGAATTCCAGAGGACGATGATGGGTCTGCCGGGGGTTATAACGTTGAAGATGACCGGGAGTGCTATGATACCGGTGAATATCGGCACAAAAACCCACACCCGTTTTATAAAATACCTGAGGGGAATCCCGGAGAGAGCCGCCATAACCAGCGGGAGGAAGTAGAGAAAGAGAATGACCGCTATATGTCTCGCACCGACCACAACGGAGATTGAAATCAAAAGCGCTATTAGCTTGGCCCTTGGATCAACCGATTGAAGGAAGCCCTCCCTGCCCGCATATCTCTCCGAAAATACCGCCTCCCTTATGAACGAAGCAACTTCCTCCACGGTCTTATCTATCAGCTTGCTCATTTTCATCCCCCGGGCGTGGAAAAGGATAAAAATCAGAAAATCAGGAAGACGACCCCACGAGCTTTACCAGGCCGTAGTATGCCCCGAGGACGAGGGCAACCCCCACGACCGCCGAGATTATATATCCGATTGATGCATGAAGCTTGTCCTCCCATCCCGGAACGTTGTAGTCGGGCAGAAGTGCATGCGTCCATGCATTGGAGAGCTTTTCCATCCCCGTGAGCTTCTCATGAACCTGACCGGCCAGGTCACCGGGATCCCATTCCCCCCATGCGTCCCCGTAATTCCAAACGAGCAGTATGCCTATTGGAGAGAGTATTATCATCACCCCGATTATGACGAGGAAAGTTTTTGTAAGCCTGTCCATCCAATCACCCCCTCAGAGCCTCGGCTTCTCCCATACTGAAGAGCTCGGGTTGAGATTTCTTGACGTACCACAGAACCGTTGCGGTTACAACCGCCGCCGCCGGCCCGGCTGTTACGAGGTGCGCAAATGCCATTGCGGGGACAGAGACCCAGAAGGTGTATGGGCAGTATCCCGGCTGGATGTAGGGCTGAAGCCCGAACTCAAAGCCAGCAACTATTGCTGCGGTCACAAGCGCCACGTATGCTCCTATACCTGCCGCCGCGACATCGCTGAGCTTCTTCCTCAGGAGCCTGTAGGTATAGTATCCCACGAAGGGAAGAACCACCGCCATGTTAAATGCGTTGGCAGCATAGGTTGTGATTCCCCCATCCCCGAAAAAGAGTGCCTGTATCAGCAACACTATGGATATTGAAACCGTTGCTGCCCACGGTCCTATGAGTATCGCTATGATCGTTCCCCCAACAATGTGGGCCGTTGTTCCATCAGGAACCGGCAGGTTGTACATCATGACCAGGAACGAGAATGCTGTCAGAACTCCAAGGAGAGGTACCTGTCTCGGATGGAGGTTCTTGAGCCATTTGATTCCCCTGTACCAGAAGGGTATCATAACTATGTAAAAAAGGACACATGTGTAAGGTCCCAGGTATCCATCCGGTATGTGCAATTCCATCCCTCCACTGGTATTATCAAATTCAGAAATCGTGGCACGGTATAAAAAGCTTTTCGGAACTTAAGTAGCACAACTAAAGGTGAAAAAGGAGGCTCAGAGGTAACCCCTGTCCTCTTCTTCCTGGGCAGGGGGCATCTGCTGCTCCAGCATTGCCCGCTGCATCTCCTGAACTTTCTTCAGGATTTCCTCTGTCTCCTTTGCCCT
>JALSON010000296.1 GCA_026986455.1 Thermococcaceae archaeon
TGAAGTAGAATGCAATGCGGGTGGTGTTTCCCACGAACGTCGAGATGTTCCTCACGAGCCTTATAGCCTCCGTGTGCTCGGACATCAGGAAGACCTTGTATATCCCGAGAACAGGGTTAAAGAGGGCATCCTTTCCTGCCCGCCATCTGTCGTAGACCTTCCCGTAATACTTGAAGTCCAGCGTGTACTTATCAAGCTCAATCGTGTTTATGATTTTTCCAACGTTCTGGTATCCCCCGATTTTCATCACACTAGCCTTCTCAAGATGCTGAACCGGAACCCCCTTCAGCTTCAGCCTCGTCATGAATTCAACCAGTGTGTCGGCGAGGTCGTCGATGATTAGCTCCCTGCCATTTTTCCTGCAGTATCTGACCATAAAATGGAGGAGCAGTTCGGGGGAAGATACAGGCTCGTATTCTATTAAAACCGTTTCTCCTGCCTTTATGCCCGCGAGAATTTTCTCCAGCTGTTCATGGCCCATGCTATCCCTCCGGATAGAGTTAACGACAGCCATGTATAAAAATGTTGTCCGGTTTTGGCAAAATAACAAGAGAACATCAAACTATTTTTCCATATATAAGCATCCTTGGCGATATAAACCCACTCAAATCTTCATCTTTTCTGCCGAGGGCTGCGATGCTGTTCAGCATCTCAAAGATGTTGCCCACAAACATGTTGTCCTTGAATGGAATCAGCTCTCCGTTCTCGATTCTGTATCCCAGCTCCACGGTTAGGGAAAAGTCCCCGCTTATCGGGTTGGCCGTATGCTCTCCAAAGACCTTCTTTATTACAATGCCCTCATACTCCTCCAGATTCTCCCGCTTCCCTTCGACTATAACGTTGCTGGCCGCTATGTGGGGCATCGTCCTGAAATCCCTCGCTGCATTGGCGGTGCTCTCCATGCCCATAAGCCTGCCGTATGTTTCATCGAGCAGAAACCCCCTGAGAACTCCCTTCTCGATCAGCACGCTTCTCCTGCCGGGATTGCCCTCACCATCGAATGGGTAGCTCCTGGCACCCCCTTCAATGGTGGAATCATCTACAAGCGTCAGAATCTCGCTGCTGATTCTCTCCCCGATTTTCTGAAAGCGTGACTGTCCGTGATATACACTGTCCCCGTACAAGCTGTGCATCAGGATGCTCACCACTGATGAGACGGCGTGCGGCTCCAGCACCAGCTCCCCTTCATATTGAGAGATTTTTCCTGCGCTCCAGCTCAATTCGGCATCCCTTCTGGCCTCCTCAATGCCCCTCTCCATCTCCCCCTCAGCCTCTGACAGCCTCCTGAAGCTCTGGTAGTAGCTTCCGCTGCCTCTCCTTCCGTTCTTTTTCAGCACGTAAACCCCCATGCTGATCCCGGTGCTCTTCATGGTCTTCTCAATCCCGTTGGAGTTCATAACCCCGTCTTCTGCAGTCCCGAAGGCAATTCCCCCTGAGAATGTATGTTCCTCCCCGAGAATTTCCCTTCCCTTCTCGATCATCATTGCAGCGGCATCATAGCCCTCCTCAAACGACATCTCCGCTGTCGCCCTGTCATAAAGTCCAGGGACGCTGCTTTTCTTTTTGCTGTTCGGAAAGCCGCGGAAGGGAACCTCACTAACCCTGGCGAGCTTTATGGTTCTCTCGACGAACCTCTCAAGCTCCTCCCTCCGATGCGAGACTCCCGTAATGTATGAAAACCCCGTCCTCCCCCTGTATCCAATTCGCAGGCCTATTCCGGAGTGGAACTTCTGCTGGGCCCTCACAATCTCGTACTTTTCTATTTTGAAAGAACTGCCTGTCCCTATTTCCCAGTAAATCTCCCACTCGACGTTTTTGTGATTGAGGATTTTCGCAAGCTCGTCTATCAAAGCAATCCCCCCACCAGAGCCCTCGTCAGCACATGCGGCCCTCCGTCATCCACGGGCACCCACTGCCCCTTGCCGCAGTAGCCGGGGAACTCAATCTTCAGGTCCCTGCCAATTGCCCTTATGCTCATCAGAACGTCCAGAATCTTGCCGGATAGCGCTACATCTCTTATGTGTGCTTTAATCTCCCCGTTTTCAATGAGGTACCCCTCTTTGGCCCCGAACATAAAAGTCCCGTTCGCTATATCAACCTCTCCACCCTTGTCCCCTATGAGGTAGAGGCCCCTCCTCACTTCACCGAGCATCTCCTCGAAGCCCCAGTCCCCCGGCTCTATGTAGGTGTTGCTCATCCTCACGAGCGGCTGGTAGTTGTAGCTCTGCGCCCTTCCGTGCCCGTTGGGCTCCATCCCAAGATATGCGGCCGTCTCCCTGTCGAGGAGGTACTCGTTGAGAATGCCGTTTTTTATTATCTCCACGCGCCTGCCCTTTATCCCCTCGTCGTCGTAGATGTAGCTCCCGAACTTGCCCCTCAACGTCGGGTCGTCCACGACGGTAAGCTCCTCAACCGCTATCCTCTCGCCGAGTTTATCCCCCAGTATGCTCTCGCCGTTCTTTATAGCATCCCCCTCGCTCGCATGCCCTAAAGCTTCGTGGATGAAAACTCCCGCCAGCTCGGGGTCCATTATCACATCGAACTCTCCTGACGGTGGTGGTTCAGCGTCCAAAAGGCTCCGGGCTTTTTCTTTAACAAAACCTGTCCAGTATTCCAGGTTAGCACTCTCTATGAGCTCCCAGCCACCGGTCCCGCCGAACATCTTCCAGTAGGTCTGCATATTCATCCCTTTCTTTGCGGTGACTGAAAAGCTGAGCCTTATCCTTGGCACTATGGTTCGTATCTCGCTCCCCAGGGAGTTGAAGTAAAGCTGCTCCTTGATTCCATCGGCGTAGGAAACCCGCCTGTTTGATATTTTGTCATCTCTGAGGAGCCGGTCAATTTCCTTTATGAACAGAAGCTTATCCTCAAGGTCAATATCTGCGAAGGACTTTTTCGCGGTGAACTCTACCTCATCTCTAACGGGATCACCGATGTAAATTCTGGAATCTCCGCCCATTACTTTTGCTATCTTCATTGCTGTTTCAATTGCCTTTTCACCCCTCTTCAGGTCATTGGCCGATGAAAAGCCCCACGTTCCGCTGAATGCCCTGACACCTATCCCGATCTCAAAATTGGAAGAAAGCTCTTCCAGGTGGGAGTTCTGCATCTGAAGATTAACAGCGCTTATCCTGGCTATCCTTACCTCGTAGTATTCAACACCGTACTCCTCCGCGAGTTTTTCCGCCTTTTTTATGAGTTCCATCATCAGCACCATAGAGAGGGAAACGCTTTATATCCTTTTCCGCATACAGCATATAGATTGATGTACCAAAAGAGGATTAAACCCAGAGTTTGATGGTGTTGTGGTAGCATGGATACCCGGGAGAGAGTGCTTGAGCATATCAGGAAGCATCCAGGGGTGAGCTTTAGAAAGCTCGCTGAAGAGCTCAATCTCGGCATTGGCGACCTTCAGTATCATCTGTACAGGCTGGAGAAAAGCGGCGAAATATTTTCGAGGAAAATGGGCGGACGAAGGTATCTGTTTCCGAGGGACATGGAGGGGGAGTATCAGAGGATGCTGATAGCAATATCAACCGAGACGAGACGTAAGATAATGCTGCTCCTTGCGAGGGGAGAGAAGAACCAGAGCGAGCTTGCTGAAAATCTGGGGCTAACGCAGGCCACTGTAAACCACCACATGAAGGAGCTGCTCAAGCTTGGGGTTGTGAAGAGCAGGAAGGAGGGGAGGAAGGTTATCTATTCGCTCAACTGTGATGTTGATACCATGATGAGAATCATCCGGGAATACAGGCCGAAGATATGGGAGAGGTGGGCTGAACAGCTCGTCGACATGCTTGTGGAACTGGGGGGTGCGGAGGATGCTTGAGGGTTTAAATCTGGTGCTCAGCCTGATAGTCCTTGCAATATCCGTGGTTCTGGCATTTATATCGTGGGTGGCATACCGCAGGAGCCATCTCAGGAGCGCCCTTTACCTGCTGATAGCGTTCATGCTCTTTGCGCTCAAGAAGGTTTTTGAGAGCTTTTATCTCCTCACATCGGTGGAGCGGGAGGTTCTGGATTCAACGGTGGCTGTGTTTGAGATTCTGATACTCTCGGCGTTTTTCCTTGCCATAACAAGGGAGCGCTAGCGCACTATCATCGTGGGGGGCTTTATGAGGCCCACAACATCCTCCAAAAGGCTCCCTATCCTCGTTTTTCCGCTCTTACCGTAGGCCCCCATGACCACGAGGGAGTATTCGCCGCTGTTGGCCTCGCTGAGAATCTTTTCCTTGGTGTTTCCTTCGGTTATCTTTATGGAGCAGTTAACCCCCTGTCTGTGGCAGAAGTTGAGCATATCTGCCATTATTTCCTTAACGCTCTTCTTCATTTCCCTCCATACCTGCTCCTCGAACCTCTCCATCTCCTCAAGCTTGTCGCTTCTCATGGTCATGCTGAAGGCTATGGCCTTGGCCTCCTTTCTGTCAAGAACCGAAAAGAGGATGACCTTTGATTTATTTTTTCTGGCGAGGGCTATGGCGTGAAGGGCCGCTTTCTGGCTCCATTTTGAACCGTCGACCAGAACCAGAATTTTCATATCTCACACCCCCATATACCTGATCCAGAGTATCGCCGCTCCGGCGCCAACCGTGAGCACCATGATTATCATTCCAACCTTTAAAAAGTCCATGAAGCTTATTTTTATTCTTTCCCTCTCCGCAATTCCTATAACAACAACATTCGCTGAAGCCCCTATTGCCGTGCCGTTGCCGCCCAGGCATGCCCCCAGGCTTAGGGCCCACCAGAGAGGACTGTTATTGAAGAACGCCCCCATGGCCTTTATCAGGGGTATCATCGTGGCGGTCAGGGGTATGTTATCGACTATGGCGGAGGAGAATGCTGAAAACCATGTTATCAGCAGGAGGGCCTGCGCATCGGTGTGCACATAATCAACCAGCTTTTCGGCAATACCTTCAATAACACCCGTCTGGACGAGCCCCCCGACCACGATGAAGAGACCCCCGAAGAAGAACAGTGCAGGCCATTCAATCTTTTCAAAAACCTCCTCAGGGCTTTCCTTGGACCATACAAGGAGAACCGACGCCCCGAACATTGCAACAACTGCAGGCTCAATGTTCAGCCTGTCGTGGACGAAGAAGAGAACAACGACGAGCATTATAACAGCCACGGACTTTTCAAAAAGCCTCAGGTCTTTTATTGCCCCTTTTTCGTCCATTCTGTTGAGTATTGAGCCAAGCTTTTCCTCCTTTTCAGAGGATACCTTTAGCTCTCCCCTGTAGAAGAGATAGATAAACACGAAGGCAAGGAGAAGGTCTACGAGGGCTATCGGGGCCATATTCATGAGGAAGTCGTTGAACGTGAGCCCCGCGGCAGAGCCTATCATTATGTTTGGGGGATCCCCTATCAGGGTTGCGGTTCCCCCTATGTTTGAGGCAAAAATCTCCGCAAGGAGAAAGGGGACGGGGTCGAGCTCCATCAGTCTGGTAACATAGAGGAGCATGGGGGTCAGGAGGAGGACGGTTGTGACGTTGTCGAGGAAGGAACTAACCAGAGCAGTCACAAATGAAAAGAGCAGCAGAACCCTTATTGGATTCCCCCGCGCCATCTTTGCGGTTTTTATTGCTATGTACTCAAAGAGGCCGCTTTTTTTAGCCGTGTTCACTATAATCATCATGCCCGTGAGAAGGAGCAGCGTGTCAAGGTCAAGGTAGTCCGGGACATTTTCCCACGGGACGATCTTCAGCATAAGGAGCAGGGAAGCTCCGAGGAGTGCTGCGACGGCTCTGTGGATCCTTTCGCTCATTATCAGGGCATAGGTAAACAGGAATATTGCTATTGCTATGCTCGCCTGATCCATATTTAAGCCCCCTAATATACTATCACAGGGATATCAACATGGTGCACGATTTTCATCACGACAGGGCTTATTGAACGTGTTTTTGTTATTTCGGAACCATAAAGCCTGGGAATGACCAGGAGATCCCTTTCCCTGGAGAGCCTTATGACGTCCTCACTTTTGTTCCCGAAAAACATCCTCGTACGTACCTTAAGCCCCGAGTCTTCGAGGGATCGGGCAATTCTCTCCAGCAGTTCCCGGCCGGCTTCCTCTTCCTTCTGCCGGAATTCCCTGCTGGCCTCCTCCCCCAGGGTTTGTCTTATCAGGGCACATGCATCTTCACTCATTATATAAACCACTGTGACCTCAGCATCTTCACAGGCCGAGAGAACTTCGTAAATTTCCTCAGGAACATTCCTGGTGCTCCTGTCTACAGGCATGAGGATGGATTTTATCACGGGGAGCGAAAGCTCTTCTTCCGTCAGGAAAAACTCTTTGTAGTTCCTCAGAATCCTCTCGTATCGGGTACCGGCGATATTCTTGAATTTCCGGTTGATTATAGTTAAGAAGATGCTCATCGGTATCCCCAGTGTTGTCAATTGGGTGAGGAGCTTTTAAAAGTTATCTAAAAATTCCTTGGATTAGAAAGATGAACCACAAGAGATTTATTAAGGGTTAGGGGAGAGGTTTTCTGGAGGTGGGAGAGGTGAAAAAGCTGATACCATTGTTCTTTGTGCTGCTCCTGCTCTCTCCGCTTGCAGCGGCACAGTGTCCTGCTGAGGGACATACAGTTGTCATGAAGGCCCCTGCGGTCTCAAAAACATCAACGGGTGAGCTGGTTGGAGTTGCCACGGATTTCGTCATCACAGTGGCCCCGGGTACAGGTCACGTCTACGTGGAGACATGGCCGCTCGCTGAAGTCGACATGCAGGCCTCCGCAAGACTTGCGGCGGAAGTGGCAGGAAAGGTCCTTGGGGTTGATATGAGCAAATATGATGTGTTTATCCAGATAAAAGCTGATTCCCCTATAATAGGCGGGCCTTCCGCCGGCGGGACAATGACCGTTGGCATTATCGCTGCCCTGAAGGGGTGGAAGGTCAACCCGAAGGTTATGATGACCGGAATGATAAACCCGGACGGCACAATCGGGCCTGTTGGTGGGATACTTGAAAAGGCCTCAGCTGCACACAGCGTTGGGGCAACCCTCTTCCTAATCCCTGAGGGACAGAGGATTCAGATGGTTCAGCAGACCAAAAAGAAAGAAATCGGAGGGATAATCCAGATAACGACCACGAGCAAGAGGGTGGATGTTGCGAAGTATGCGAAGGAGAGATGGGGGCTGGAAGTCAAGGAGATAGGGGACATTTATGATGCGGTCTTTTACTTCACGGGTCACAGGATAGAGAGGCCGAGGGTTCCCGAGAACATCAGGATAGAGACCTCTTTCCTCAAGAAAGATGCCGAGGATGACTATAAAAACACCACCGCTTATTACGATGAGGTGGAGAAGGAGCTCAAGGACAGCAGCGTTAGCTATGACACATACACGACACTCCAGGCTGCCCTCAACGATGCCAAGTCAATTCTGAACGAATCAAAAGCAAGCCTTGATCAGGGTATGTACTACACAACGCTGAGCAAGGACTTTCAGGCGAGAATCGCCATAAGACATGTGCAGTGGCTTCTGAGCGTCAGCCAGGGGGGAGACATGGAAAAGCTGCTGAATCAGGTGGATTCCGAAATCAAAGCCGATGAGGCGTTCATATCAAACCTCACAATAAAGGGCACCACAATGCTGCAGGCCATAGCGGCCGCTGAGGAGAGGATAGAGGAAGCGAAGAGCCTGCTCAAGGATGCCAGGAAGTACTACTACCAGAATGACTACTGGGATGCTGTGAGCAACGCTGCATTTGCCTATGAGCGGGCAAAAACAGCCGTTTTCTGGGCAAAACTCGGGGAAAGATATGCCACCGGGGGCGAGATAAGCAGGGAGGTGATCAGGGACACGGCCAGAGAGTACATAGACAACACGAAGCTCGTGGTAACGTACATAGAGTCAATGTTCGGGAATATACTTGGAAATGACCTGCTGGACAAGCTGAACAATGCAGAGCAGTACTATGAGGATGGCAAATACTCGGCCGCTCTCTTCACGGCAATGGAGGCGAGAATAAGGTCGGAGGTTATTCTGGACACGATAGGGATAGACAACCAGACCATCCTCCAGAACAAGCTCCAGCGGATGAAGGACTCGGCAAAGGTTGCGATAGCGATGGCCCAGAGCAAGGGCGTCTACCCCGTTCTGGCCATTGCATACTACGAGTTTGCCGAGAGTTATGAGAAGAAGGGCGATATTCAGGATCTCGAAACCGCAATGATATTCTACCAGTATGCCAGGGAAACCGCAACCATGTTCCTCACACAGGTGAATGCCCCCAAAATCATAGAGAACATTACCAGCTCAGTCCCTCAGATTGCAATCCCGGGAAATGAGAGCAGCACAACATCCAGGGAGCCGGCAAACACGACGAGCACATCGAAAAGTTCGGGCTCGGTCTGCGGGCCTGCACTGATAGTGGCCCTTGCGATGATTCCGCTCCTCTTCAGAAGACGCTGATTCTTTTGTCTTTTTACCTTATTATTGAACTTTAAAACCTCTAAAGTTCAATCCAAATCCCAATTCAATCTCTAAGCTCTGCTCTAACGTCCTCATCCAAGAGGGCAAAGAGCAGGAGCGCCGAGATGAGGGTCAGGGTAACTGCGGGCATGGATAGACCCAGCATGATCCAGAGAAGGCCGAAGAGAAAATCCAGCAGCGCTATATATGGCGAGAAAGCAATCAC
>JALSON010000297.1 GCA_026986455.1 Thermococcaceae archaeon
TCTGGTTGGAGCTGAACATGACAACGTGATCCCCGTAGGCTTTAATGGCCTCTTTAGGTGTTGGTGCTTTTTCAAAGAAGCCCTGATAGACCTTCTTCCATATGACGATGTCCTTCCTGTGGGTGTTGCCTATCAGGAGATACCCCATATCCCACCACACAAGAAACACCGCATTCTGGGGCGTGTTCTCTTTAATCCATTCGTAGGCCTCCCTGTCCGTGACAGATGGAGGCGTTATGTATTTCGCAGCTCCGTAAGCCCCCTGGGCAACAGGAATTAGGAGGAGGGCAATTATCAGCGCCGTCTGCACATACCTGCTCATGACGATTCTCTTTATTGCAGGTGCACCGAAACCCCGGATGCCCTCCACCGCAAGCTTGGCAGCATGCCCTATGTTCGGGATAACCTTTTCAACAACAAACTCTGCAGCCATTGCTGATAGAGGAATAGCCGCATAGGGGTCTCTGAACCTGAATGATATGCCGCCCCAGAGGATGAATGCCCATGCCCAGAGGGCAAAGCCCCTGCGAATTGAATCCCTCTCAAGGTATATCCTGGTGGCGAGAACCCCGAAGACGAGCTGGATTACACCGATCCACTTGAAGTAGCCAAGAAAGCTAACCTCGCTTTTCTGCATCCTCAGGAAGAAATCACTGACAAGGGAGTGCACGAAATCCACCTTCACGTATACCATGTATGCAAGGACGATCGCTGCAATCACGTACTGGAGGTTTTTCCTGAGCACGGGCCAGAGCACCGAAGCAATTATTATCACGGAGGCGATTGCAAAGAAGACCCATCCTCTGTGGGTGAATGTATAAACGGTGAAGACGACTGCGAGGATTATCAAATCAATAATCCTCCTGTATCTGAGGAAGCGAACCAGGAAAAGCATGCTGAATGAGAAAAGGACGAGTCCAAGGTTCTCGGGAATGAAGAGGCTCGTTCTGTAGACGAAATTGGGGGCAAATGCCAGAAAAACTGTAGCCAGAAATGCCTTTCTCCTGTCCTGAATCAGCTCGTTGAAAAGCAGGTAGAAGCCGAAAACCGCTATGGTACCATACACCGCCGGCAGTATTAGGAACACATAGTCCGACGGGAATGCCCTGTAGACCAGCGCCCCGATAATGTGAAACATCGGGGGATAGCTGTATGCTCTGAGTCCGAGGAGGGAAAGTATGTCGTGCGAGACCGAGCCAATTCCCTCCCTTACGAGCCTCAGGGTTATGGCCTTGTGGAGGTATTCGTCGTATGTCGCCAGGAGCAGAGTCCTGTGAGGAATCAGCCTCAGCAGAAAGGATACTGTAAGAAGAACTGGCAGATATATTCTCTCTCTTGCTCTCATGAGTTAAGCACCCCTAAATCTTTATCTTTATAACCTGTAACTCCCAAGCTTAATTTGGTGGTAATGTGAAGGGGTTAAAAATTTTTAGCTTAGCTTTTTTCAGCTACCTAACCCTCGCCCTATATTCCAATTATTTTGATAAAAACCTCCGTGATCTGATTTATGCAAAGGGATTTTCCTCATCCATGCTTCTGATGGGCACCGTTTTTTCGCTCCTTTTCTTCTCCTTCATGGCCCTCGGTTATATTAAACCCTTAAAGCTCAATGACAGGATTCTTGCATCGTCTATTCTGCTTCTCTCCCTCTTTGAGCTCCCGTGGGCACCAATCGCTGCCGCTGTGCTTGTAGCCACATACCTGTTCAGGTTGAAACCTTCAGAATTCCACGCAAAAATTTCCGCCCTTTCTGCATTTGTAACTCTGCTAACCCTGTATTCCGTGGGCGGCGTGCCCCTGCTGAATCCTGCCCTCAGATACCGGTTCGTCGGATTTCTTGTTATGGCAGCATTTTTCGGGCTTGTGACCATAATCTATTTAAAGACCTCTATCAAGGTCAAAACTCTCCTCCTCATGCTCTTCGAGGTGCTTCTGTTCTTGGGAACCTTTCGCTCCCTGATGATACTGATATTCATGGGGTATCTCTTTGACCTCTA
>JALSON010000298.1 GCA_026986455.1 Thermococcaceae archaeon
CTCAAGGCCACCCTTAGAGTTTTGACCGCCTGAAGACGGTTTTTGAAAGGACGCCTCACGGCGTCAACCACTCCACATTGGAGTGGTAACATGAAACCCCTCATCTCATCGGGCTGTCTTACGGTGGCCTCTCCAAGCTCTTGTTACGCTGGCAAAACTTAAAAGGTTTTCGGTAACTATATGGGAGGCATCCTGTTCTCGCTTTCGCTGAGCTATCCCTTCTACACGACTGCGGCCCTCTACATTGCCGCCACGCTTATATTTTATGCTTTCTTTGCACGCTACAACAGGCATTGATGGCCGCAGCCGCCTTCGTCCACAGCAGTGCATAGTGCCAGATGAGCATCGCAAAAACCCCTGTGAACTCGGCGATTGCAACTCCATTGAATCTTCCCATCGCCCACCTTGCTAGGATTACTTCCACAGTAAAGAGCACACCTGTAAACACGCCGAATCTTTGCCGGCCTTCCAGCCCAAGGCCGATTCCTGTTATGAGGAATCCAAGACTTCCGGTAGCGAAGAACCCCCAGCTGACGTAATAATGGGGTTCCGTTCCTTCAGGGAAAGCTGCTATTCCTGCCAGAAAGGCTAGTCCAAGAATGAAAACGCCGACTCCAAGCTTGGAGACGGGGTTTTTAACTTCCTCAAAGAGACCCAAAGTGTAGTATATGGCAAGAATGGAGGATATGAACAGCAGGACGTTCATCACCCAGGAATGCGGGAGGCCAGCTTTTCCGAGGTCGCTTATGGCATTGTTCGTAATTCTCCACCAGGAGCGGTTTATGAAAATGGCCGCAGCTATCCCGCCAAGGGCAACGGGAGGGGAGAGGATGCCTGCCCAGAGCTGGCTCTTTCTCACCGGCACCACTGATCCAATAGTCTCCCCCTCAACCCATAAATCTAACGTCTGCTGGGCTCCCGAGGTTTGTTCAGCATGCGCTATTTCTCGTAGAAAACCCTGTAGTGCTGGACATACTTCTCCTTCTCCAGCAGGAAGCCATCGTCCTCAGGATAGTACTTCGCTATCTCCGGGTTCTCGCCGGCGAACTTCTTGATGGACTCCATGGAGTCCCATATCGTCACCAGGAGGAAATGTGCAACGTTTCCTTCGTCTTTCCTCGTAAAGTAGAGCTTTAAAAGGCCATCAACGGAACCGTAGTCCGGAACCGCTCTCTCGATGAGGAACTTTTCGTACTCGTCCGCCTTTTCGATTGGCACCCTTCCGTGCCAGAGCCTCATAATCGACATTAAAATCACCCCAGCATTATTATCGGCCACATCATATAAAAACCTCTCGTGATCGCTACGGAGTAAGTGCCCACTTGGCGTCCTTTACATTTTTCTTTTGAAATCTAGAATATTTTAACATTTCGCTGGCAGTAGGGTAAAATCTTAACTTTTGCAGGGATGTGCTCACAAAAATGTTGGAAGGATGGGGCTCAAGGTCACCAGCCGCCTCTGCGGCCTCTTCCCATTCCTCCTCCACGCCCCATTCCGCGACCCATTCCGCCGCCCTCCGGGCCGAAGACTGCTCCGCTTAGCTCGCCCCTCAGAAAGGCCTCGACCGCTTCCTTCACTGTCATCGTGGCCGGAGCGGAGACCATCCTTATGCCCGCTGCCTGAAGAACTCCCGATGAGTTGGGCCCGAACTGCCCTGCTATTACCGCATCAGCTCCCTGGTCAATGCAGAACTGTGCTGCCGTAACACCCGCTCCCCTCGGCTGGGAGTAACCGGGGTTTTGGACTACTTGGACGTTAACTATTTCGCCGTTCTCGACATCCACCATCGTGAAGGTCGGGGTTCTTCCGAAGGCCGGGTTCACCCTGTCGTCAATACCACCTGTTACGGTTGATACTATGATTCTCGTTTTTTTCACCTCCACTGGAATTAGGAAAGCCGAACTTAAAAAAGTTTGCATAAGCTCAGAAAAACCTCCCCCGTAGGCCCTGTCTTAGAAGCTCCCTCAGAAGCAGGAGCACC
>JALSON010000299.1 GCA_026986455.1 Thermococcaceae archaeon
AATGATGGTGATACCATGGAGATCAGGGAATTTCAAGAAATGATCAGGGAGCTTTACTTCAAAAAGGATGCCAAAAGAGGCGTTGATAAAACCTTCCTCTGGTTCGTCGAGGAGGTCGGCGAGCTCGCGGAGGTTATACGGAAAGGCGAGAGGGAGGCAATGGAGGAGGAGTTTGCGGATGTTCTGGCATGGCTCTCAAGCCTTGCAAACATCCTCGGCATAGACCTGGAAAAAGCCGCTGAGAGGAAATATCCCGGGGTGTGTCCGTACTGCGGCAAAAACCCCTGTGAGTGCGAGGAGCATTAAATCTCCTTCGGCGGCACGAGGATGCCGAACTCCGTTATCACACCCCTCACATATTTCCACGGGGTTACATCGAAGAGGTACCCCCTGATGAGGAAGTGATTCCTCTTGAACTTTCTTTCGACTATTTCAACCTCTTCCGATTTCAGCTCAGGGTGGATTTTGAAGCTTTCGGCGGCCACGTAAAAAGGAATTCCCCGGTCATGGCACGCCAGTGCAAGGGGATACGTTCCGGCCTTGTTGATGACAGCTCCGTCCTGGGTTATATTGTCTGCTCCAACAATGGCCATAGTTGCCCTCTCTGCAAATATTCCAATCTGGGCGTCCGTTATGATTTCAAATGGAATCTCAAGCCTCTCAAGTTCTCCAGCCAGAGCAAGCCCCTCGTAATCCGGGGCGCTCTCCGTGAGAATAACCCTGAAGTGCTTTCCCTTCATTTTTGCGGATCTGAAAATTTCAAGAACAGCGGAGGAGAAGGAGTGCGTTAGCACGACCTCATTTTCGTCAATAAGCTCGCTCCCTATGTTGCCAATTTCCCTCTTTGCCTCCTCCCCGAGCCTTATGAACTCCTCGGCTTTTAACTTAACGAACTCGGGGTCGCTGGTCAGGGGTATGAAGCGCGTCAGGTTGTAGAGGGAGGCCATCGTTGGATTGACCATTATGATTTCCTTCTGCAGATCCTTCATGGCGTTCAGGAGTTTTTCACCCCTTAAAATTCCGGCGAGCTTCAGATAGGCCTCTGCCCCTTTTTTTGCGAGATAACTCGCCCCCATGATACGTTCGGCTTTCATCTCCTCGATGATTGAGCGCACCTCTTGAGGAAGCATGGAATCACCAGCCCTCTTCAAAGAGTATGCCTTTTTCCTCCATGAAGCTTTTAGCTTTTTCTATGCTTTCCTCATCCTCTGCGAAGATGATTATGCCGATGAACCTTCCGAACCCCTTCGGCGAGGAGTGTATTCTGATGCTGAATCTTTCCAGGGCCTCGGTCAGAACCGGTGCGAGCTTGCTCTCGTCGGTTATCTCCGCAAGAAGCTTTCTCTGGACGAACTTTCTCGCCCCAAGGCGGGGGAGGACTTCCCTCTCAAGCATGGCCTTCATCTCCCCGGGCATTCCCGGAAGGACAAAGATTTTGACGTCCTCATGTTCAATGTATGCTCCCGGGGCGGCGCCTACTGTGTTCTCAAGGGGCTCTGCACCTTCGGGCAGGTGCGCCATCTTTCTCCTTGCCTCGTTGAGCTCGGGGTCGTCAATCAGGCCTTTTTTGTGAAGTTCGCGGTAGAATTTCTCGATCCTTCTCAGGCAGTCATCCCTTAAAATCAGCCTCCTGCCCAGTGCCTCCGCCACAGCGAGCATGGTAACATCATCATGGGTCGGGCCAAGCCCCCCGGAAATCACCAGCACGGATGGCTTCCTTGAGATTATCTCCCCGACGGCACGCTTTATTTCCTCAACGTCGTCTCCAACGGTTGTTTTTCTCCTCACCCAGTAGCCCCTCTCGGTTAGCTTCTGGGCTATATACGAGGAGTTGCTGTCGACCGTGTGTCCGGTCAGGAGTTCGTCACCGATCGTGAGTATCTCCGCCAGCATTCCCACCACCGCTTGATGTTGGGCGCTCCCTGCTTTAGCTTTTGCCCTCCCCCGTGAGGCACCTTTCACCGCGGGTGAAAACAAGG
>JALSON010000300.1 GCA_026986455.1 Thermococcaceae archaeon
AATCCCGGCAACATAATTCACTGAAAAATATGTTAGTTGCAAAAAGAAAAAGAGAAATCACTCCTTCATCGGCAGGCCGTAGTCGAAGGAGTAGTAGACCTTCTGGAACTGTCTCCTGAAGTAGAACACGTCCTTCTCGACCTTCTTCGGGTCTTCCCTGTCAATGAGAACACGCTTCATGAAGTGTGCTATCTCCTTCATGTCATCCTCAAGCATGCCGACACGGGTCATCTCCTGCACTCCAATGCGTAGGCCGCTCGGTGTGTTGACCTTCTCAAGCGGGTCCCACGGCAGGAGGTTCTTGTTGAGGATTATGCCCGCTTCTTCGAGGAGCGGTGCTGCCCATCCGCCTCCGGCCTCGTGGAGGTCGCTGACGTCAACGACAACCTGGTGGCTCTTTGTGTAGCCCTGATCCTCGCCGATTACCTTGAAGCCCTCCTCTGCCATGGCCTCGGCTAAAGCCTTGGCGTTCTTGACGATCTGGGCGGCATAGCGCTCACCGAATTCGAGCATCTCTGCTGCGGTCAGTGCCTTTCCGGCCATGTGGTGGAGGTGGTGGTTGCTCAGCACACCGGGGAATATCGCCCACTGGAGCTTGGCAACGTCATCACCGAAGTTCTTGTAGAGAATCACACCGCCCTGCGGCCCTGGGAAGGTCTTGTGGGTCGAGGATGTTATGAGGTCTGCCCCCTCCCTCAGCGGGTCTTGGAACTGGCCTCCGGCTATGAGGCCGAGGACATGGGCTGCATCGTACATGACGTATGCTCCGACTTCCTTGGCAACAGGGGCGAGCTCCTTGACCGGGTGCGGGAACGGGAAGAGCGAACCGCCGAAGACGACAATCTTTGGCTCCTTCTCCCTTATCAGCTGGGCGGCCTTGTCGACATCGATGTTGAAAGCCTCGTTGTCGAAGGGCCATGTGAAGACCTCCAAGCCGCGCATCCCCGCGGCACCGAAGGGCATGTGGCTTATATGTCCGCCGTGGCTGGTGTGGAGGACTATGGCCTTATCGCCCGGCTGGGTGAGGCCGAAGAAAGCCGCCTGGTTGGCATTGGTTCCGGAGATTGGCCTTAAATCGGCGAAATCACTCTTGAAGAGCCTGCAGAAAAGGTCGATGCCTATGAGCTCCACCTCATCAACATACTTGCACCCCTGATAGTACCTCTGTTTCGGCCAGCCCTCGGCATATTTGTGCATGAAACCGCTTGCGACCGCCCTTGTAACGGTCGGAGAGGTTATGTTCTCACTTGCGATCAGGTTTATGGTTGAGCTCCTCCACTTTTCGTGCTCCTCCAAAAAGTTCAGAACCTTGCTCCTGTATTCCTCATACATCCGGATCACCTCATGAATGTTTTACGGTGATAGAATATAAACCTTACCGCATGTGTGCATATGTATAAAAATGTTCGTTGAAAAGGGGAAAGTCAGCGGAGCTTCGCGGCGAGCCACATCAGGATGGGCAGCACTATGAAGGCCATTAAATCGCCGGTATCGCCCGCGAAAGCTAAGACGTCAGCGAAGTTCCTGACGCCGGCGAAGTAGAGTGCCGCCGGGGGAACCACAGTCAGCGCCCACGCCGCTTTTCTGCCCAGCTTCACGAACTCCTCGCTGTTGCTCTGCTGTGCCAAAGCGATGCCTATGTAGCTCGTGGTTATGGCGAGGAGGGGTATCAGGTTGCCGGCGAGCCAGCCGAGCCTGCCGTATATCTGCTCAATCGCCATCGTGGCCACCTGCGGTGTTTCCCTGCCGAAAACGAGCAGGAAGGATGCCATGAAGACTGCATAGATGGCCGTCGGGATTAGGAAGGCCAGCACTATGACCCTTTTTGTGTCTTCGTAGCTCCCGAGCCCCTTGTAGACGTCAGGGATTATGGTGTGGCAGCCGAGGGCGAAGATGGCAACGCCTGTTATGCTCAAAAGCCCGCCCATGTCAGTGTAGAGACCGTTCCTGAGCTCTGCATGGGGGGCGAGCATCAC
>JALSON010000301.1 GCA_026986455.1 Thermococcaceae archaeon
TTCCCTCTCCCTTCCCGCTAAAAATGCCGGCGTATGCAGCCGCTGAAAATACAAGCAGGAGCACCAGCACAGCAGAACCTACAATTCTCATTCTTGTATCCATGGAATCACCTGAATGGTTATACGTGCAGGTTGTACTTAGGGGCTGGGTTTGATGATTTTTGTCAAACCCAAAAGGAATTTAAGAAGAGCACCCCAGGATATCAGGGTGATGACGTGAGGCTGAGTACTCCTCTGAACGATAAAAGCGTTCTTAAGCTGAAGGCGGGCGATATCATCAATCTTTCCGGCATAATATACACGGCGAGGGACATGGCCCACAGGAGAATGGTTGAGCTCGGCCCTCCGGCTAACCTTGAGGGAGCGGTGTTATACCACTGCGGGCCTGTCGTAAGAAAAACCGGGGAAGGGTATGAAATCGTCTCAGCAGGCCCAACGACGAGCGCAAGGATGAACCGATATCTCGGTGAAATTCTCTCCATGGGAGTTAAAGGGATAATAGGGAAGGGAGGCATGGCTCCGGAGCCCTTCAGGGAGCACAGGGCGGTTTATTTTGCCTTCACGGGGGGAGCAGGGGCCTTAGCTGCCAGAAGCATAAAAAGGGTAGTCGACGTATTCTGGCTTGATGAACTGGGAATCCCTGAGGCCGTCTGGGTTCTTGAGGTCGAGGATTTTCCGCTTCTCGTTGCCATCGACGCACACGGAAACTCACTCTACCGTTAAAGCTCATCCTTCAATCCCATTGGCTCCTCTCCGAACAGCCTCTCGTCCATTTCCTTCAGTCTCGGGCTGATCATGGGCTCGAACTCCATGTTGGCGAGTATGTCCCTCTCGATATCTGTCCCCGGTGCATACTCCTCAAGCACGAGGCCTCTGCGGGTGAGTCTGAACACTGCCCGTTCTGTGATATAGACCACTTCCTGTCCCCTCTCCAGTCCGAGGCGGGCGTTGTAGACCACCTTGTGGGCCCGCCTCACGAACTTCCTGATGTTTCCGTCCCTTACTATCTCCAGGCGGCCGTTTCTAACGCGAAGTTCCTTCTTTCCGGCCGTGAAGTGTCCTGCAAAGAACATCCTCGGTGAGCCGTAAGAAATCACCGGAAAGCCTCCGGGGCCCGGAAGTCTGCCCGGGAGAAGCGACGGGTTTACGTTGCCCTCTTTATCTACCTGCATGAAGCCCAAACTGGCGGCGTCTATTACCCCACCCTCGTAGTTGGCGAACTGGTCCGGCTGGGAGATTATCGCGAAGGGTCCTATGGATGCCCCGAAGTCCGGGCCGCCGAGTGCTATGCCTCCAAAGGGGCCGGACTCAACAGTTGTGAATACCCACCCTGAGACGCCCTCCTCCATCGCCACACCTGCCACCCTGTCGGGTATCCCTATGCCGAGATTTACGAGGATCGGCCTGCCGAGCTTTTTGGCAAGCTCAATCATTTCGAGGAGGATTCTCCTTGCTATAACCTTCTGTGTGCTCAGGGGAAAGCTCCGGAGCGACAGGAGCGAAATTACCTCACCCGAAATCGCAGGGTCATATTCTATGTTTGCACTCTGTCTGTGGTATTCCTCAGGAGAAACGACGATGTAGTCGACGAGGGGGCCGGGAACCTTCACGTCCTGCGGATGAAGTGATGGAAACCTTGCAATCCTTTTCACCTGGGCTACAACAATCCCCTTGCCCGGCTCTGCTTTGGCCGCCTGAGCTAAGTTGAGTATCTCGGTGAAGGCTCCCTCATGCTCGGTCGTGATGTTTCCAATCTCATCCGCTGTTGTTCCCCGGATGAATGCAACATTTGGCTTAGGAGCGCGGTAGAAGAGGTATTCCTCCCCGTCTATCTCGACCACGTCTATCCTGCAGCGCCTCCTTTCCGCTGCGAGGTCATTCAGGTAGCCGCCATCCTCCCTTGGGTCGAGGAAAGTCCCGATACCCACCTTTGTGAGAACACCGGGCAGGCCCCTCGAAACCT
>JALSON010000302.1 GCA_026986455.1 Thermococcaceae archaeon
CGAGGGTTAGTAGTGTTTGTCCTGTTTTTACTTCTTCTCCTTCTTTCACGAGTATTTTCAGAATTTTCCCGGGCATTGGGGAAGTCACAACACCCTCCCCCGCTGCCGCCGGAGCAGGAGCAGCGGGTGCGGAAGGAACAGGAACAGAGGCAGGTGCTGCGGGTCTGGAGGATGATGCTACCGTCTGTGCCGTCCGGGGCAGGTATCTGAGGGCACTTATGTCAACTCCTTCAATGCCAACCTCGTACTCAATTCCGTTGATGCTGATCTTGAGCAGCTGTCCCTTCGGCTTTTCACTTACAGGCTTCAGCTTTCCTGCTTTTCTGAGCCTGAAGAACTCCAGGGCTACTTCCGGGAACAGGCAGTAGGCCAGGACGTCCTCCTCCTTCTCAAGATATCCAAGCTCTTCCAGCTTCTTCCTGCATTCTTCGAGCATGGGCTTGAGGAGCTCTCCCGGACGGCAGGTTATCGGCTCTTCGTCCCCGAGAATGAGCTTTCGTATCTCCTCCTTTATCGGGGCGGGTGGCCTGCCGTAGAGCCCCTTTACGTAGTTCTTCGTTTCCTCGTTTATCATCTTGTATCTCCCAAAGAGGACGTTCAAGACCGCCTGCGTCCCGACTATCTGGCTCGTCGGTGTCACGAGGGGTGGCCATCCAAGCTCCTCTCTGACCCTCGGGATTTCCTCAAGAACCTCGTCGAGCCTGTCGAGCGCCTTCATCTCCCTGAGCTGGGATATAAGGTTTGAGTACATTCCTCCCGGCACCTGGTATTTCAGGACGTAGGGGTTCACCATCAGGGCTCTTTTGTTCAGGAGACCCCAGTATTTCTCCTCCAGAAGGTTTTTCAGGTAGCGTGAGACCTCATGGATCAGGTTCCTGTCCAGATGGGAGCCAACAGCCTCGGGGAGGGCGTGCCATATCGTCTGTATTCCCGGCTGTGCGGTTCCGAAGGCGAGGGGGCTTATGGCGGTGTCTATGAAGTCCGCCCCCGCCTCAACGGCCTTCAGATAGATTGCAACCGCCATCCCTGTGGTGGAGTGTGTGTGCACGTTTATGGGAACCCCGTAGGTTTCCTTTATCTCGCTCACCAGCTCATAGGCCTTCCAGGGCGTTAGCAGTGCTGCCATGTCCTTGATGGTTATGACGTCGACATCAAGGCTTAAGAGCTCCTCGACCTTCTTCATGTAGTATTCGAGCGTGAATACTTTGCCCGTTGTGTAGGAGATGGCACCCTGAACCTCAGCCCCCACATCCTTGGCTGTTTTTATTGCGAGCTTCATGTTCCTCACGTCGTTGAGGGCGTCAAAGATGCGGAAGATGTCTATGCCATTTTTATGCGCCAGCTCTATGAACCTTCTGACGACATCGTCGGGATAGTGTTTGTACCCAACAACGTTCTGGGCCCTGAGGAGCATCTGAAGCTTTGTTTTCCTTATGTGCTCCCTCAGGAGTCTGAGCCTCTCCCATGGGTCCTCCCGTAGATACCTGAGGGCCACATCGAAGGTTGCCCCTCCCCAGACTTCCATGGCGTAGAATCCGATCCTGTCCATCTTCTCTGCAACCTTCAGCATGTCCTCTGTACGCAGGCGGGTCGCTATCAGAGACTGGTGGGCATCCCTGAACGTGGTATCTATCACTCTGACCATTTCTATCACCAACCTTTATGGGATAAGGTTCGGAGAACAGCATATATATTTTATCTTGTCATGATTTACATCTTGGAGTATGAAAACAATAAAAGGGGGTTAAATCAGCCCCTCCGCTTCCGCAGCCTCTTCGGGCTCCTCGTTGCGGTGGATGACCCTTATGAGGGCCTTTATAAGCGGCTCGGGATTCTCGCGCTGGAAGATGTTCCTGCCGACGACAGCTCCGGCACCGCCGGCCTCAACGACGTCGTAGACGACCCGGAGGAAGTCGACCGGGTTTTCGGCCTTTGCCCCTCCGCTGAGGAGGACGGGA
>JALSON010000303.1 GCA_026986455.1 Thermococcaceae archaeon
GAGGTACTTCAAGTGGTACTCCCTGTAAAGCTCGTCAAGGCGCTCCTGATAGGCCGTTCTCTGCTCAGGGGAGAGCTTCACAAAGTCGCCCCTTTCGTGGAGCCCGAACTCCTTATCAACCCTGTCCTCCGCCCATCCACCAACGGTCTGGGGAGCCACGAGGCTTGTGACGAAGAATATCACGAGGGCCAGCCCTAAAGCGGTGTTCGAGGAGCGGACGAAGGTTGAAATGAGCAAACCAAGCGCTAAAAGCTGGAGCATGGCCAGGAGAATCAAACCGTTGGCCAGCGTAAGGTCTGAGGCGAGCCTTCCACTGAGGGAGAGGCCGTAATGCTTTGTTATGGCGAAGGAGAGAAGAGTTGCGAATATCATGGCGGTTACTATGCTGACGCTCTGGCCAAGGAACTTGCCGAGCAGGTAGGGAACCCTTCCAAGGGGCTTGCTGAGAGCTATTCTGACCGTTCCGTTCTCAAGGTCGGAGTTCACGGAAGTTGCTCCAGCCATGAGGGCGTAGAGGCCGATGAAGAGGAATGCACTGATGGCTATGTAACCCACGACACTCGTGACGAGCACCTCCTGCGGGTTTGTGGCCCCTTCGAGGTTGTCCTTTACCTCCCTGAAAGCCATTGCGTAGACCAGCAAAATCAAAACCAGTATCAGCCAGAACTTCTTGGTTCTAAGGCTTTTCTTTAACTCCAGCTCAAATCCCCACATTCTATCACCTCAAGTCCTTCCCATTAAGGACCGCAACCGAGATGCCCACGTAAATCCCCATTGAGACAAGAGCAGTCAGCACGTCCCTCATGGAGAGGGTTCCATTGAGGAAAGCGTTCGTGAGGGAGAGCACGGGCAGGAGGAGCTTCTCGGCCAGATTGGAGGAGGGAAGATTGACCATCGCCCCGAGGAACGCGAAGACCACGCCCACAGACCAGATAATCCTCAGCTCCCGGCGGAGGAAGATCGCAGGCAGAAGGGAGAAGGCGGAAACACTGAGAAGGAAGAGGATTAGAACGAGGGCCGAGAGCTTAACGGCGTGAAGGTTCGGGTAATAGTGCCACTCGATGGGCGTTGCTATCATGGCAAAGAATACCGAAAGAAGCGCAACCGCCCCGAAGTGCTGAAGGAGCGCCGAGAACCTCTTGACTGGCTTCGACATAACGAGCGGTTCCGTTGGAAGCTCCGTGGCGTGGAATGCTATCAGAATCCCTCCAAAGAGAGCCATGAAGAGAGTGTAGTTGCTCACCACGGTTTCTGGAGTCAGAATCCTGTCCGGGTCGCTGAAGAAGCTAACCGTGTAGAGAACCGCTATGGCAAAGAGACCGTAGAGGGTTTTTGAGTGAAGGTACTTCCTGAACTCAAGGTTGACCAGCCACATTTCAACCCCTCCATTCGCGTTTTTTCATCACGACAAAGTAGAGAGCCGAATAAAGGCCAATAGAGGCCAACTGGAAGCCAAGACCTCGGAAGGAAGCGAGAAGCGGATTCCAGAGTGAAAGGAGCGGCGAGAGGCTGAGGAGCCGGATAGAAGTTATGAGGAAGAGTAAAGGCAACACGGCAGATAGCTTTACGTTGAGACCAACGCTCCCGAAGAAAAGGCCCGCGGAAACTCCCGAAAAGACCATGAGAACGGCGTTCAGAAAGTTTCTGGTGTTAACGAACGGGACGAGCGGAATCAGAAAGACGGGCAGGTATGAGAGCATCAGGCCGAGGGAGTACCCGAGCCTCGACACAGGGTTCTTGAGCTCAAAGAGGGCACTTTCAAAGGCTGTTGAACAGATTGGAAAGGCAAGGATGAACAGGAACAGGGAGTACGTCATCGCGGGGGTCGTTGAGGGGGAGAATGAATAGTAAATAGTCCCCAGTACAAGGAGGGCGAAGATTATATTTGCCAGTCGTTTAAGGTGCAGACGAACAACCCAGTACATACCAACCCTCTCCCTAGAGCAAT
>JALSON010000304.1 GCA_026986455.1 Thermococcaceae archaeon
TTCCGAGGGTCTATGAAGACCCCGACGATATTGATGTGCCCGTCATAGTGAAGTTTCACGGCGCCAGGGGTGGTAAGGGCTACTTCCTGGCCAGGGATTCGAGAGACTTCTGGGAGACGGCCAAAAAGGCTGGCATTACCGACAAGGAGGGCTTAAGAGGCGTCCAGATTCAGGAGTATATCCTCGGGGTTCCGGTCTATCCCCACTACTTCTACTCAAAGCTCAACGGCGAGCTTGAGCTTATGAGCGTTGACAGGAGGTATGAGACCAACGTAGACGGCATCGGGCGTATAAACGCAAAGGATCAGCTTGAGCTGGGCATTGAGGGTTCTTACGTCGTTGTCGGCAACATCCCCATAGTCCTGAGGGAGAGCCTCCTGATGGACGTCATGGAGATGGGGGAGAGGACGGTTAAAGCGGCCGAAGAACTCATGGGCGGCATTTGGGGTCCCTTCTGTCTGGAGACGATACTCACGGATGAGATGGAGTTCATAGTCTTTGAGATTTCCGCGAGGATTGTGGCGGGGACGAACCCCTTCGTAAACGGCTCGCCCTACAGCTGGCTCCGCTATGATGTTCCCATGAGCACGGGGCGGAGAATTGCGAGGGAGATAAAGCAGGCCATAGAGGAGGACAGGCTGGGGGATATTTTGACATGAGGGTGATAAATAGCCTTATAAATGGTTAAATTTTATGCAGAAGAAAGTAAAAAAAAGTAGAAAGTAAGGTGATCGTCATGTGGGAGAGCTTCATAGATGAGAAGGTAAATGAGGTCAGGGAAAAGGTGGGAGATGGAAAGGCCATTATAGCGCTCTCGGGGGGAGTTGACAGCTCAACGTGTGCCATTTTAGCGCACAGAGCCATTGGCGACAGGCTCTATGCCGTCTTCGTCAATACGGGCTTCCTGAGGAAGGGAGAGCCGGAGTTCGTCATAAAGACGTTCAGGGACGAGTTTGGCTTAAACCTAATCTACGTCGACGCTCAGGAGCGCTTCTTTGAATCGCTGAAGGGAGTGACGGACCCGGAGGAAAAGCGCAGGATAATAGGAAAGGTCTTCATAGACGTCTTTGAGGAGGTTGCCCGTGAGATAGATGCCGACTTTTTAATTCAGGGCACCATAGCCCCGGACTGGATTGAGAGCAAGGGGAAGATAAAGAGCCACCACAACGTCGGCGGTCTGCCCGAGCGTTTGAACCTTGAGCTAATCGAGCCCCTGAGGGATTTATACAAGGATGAGGTCAGGGAGGTTGCGAGAGAGCTTGGCCTTCCGGAGAGGATATACAACAGAATGCCATTTCCCGGGCCGGGCCTGGCAGTCCGCGTGCTGGGAGAGGTAACACCTGATAAGGTTGCAATCGTCAGGGAGGCGAACGCCATAGTTGAGGAGGAGATTGAGAAGGCCAGGCTAAAGCCGTGGCAGGCCTTTGCCGTGCTTTTGGGGGTTAAGACCGTTGGTGTGCAGGGGGACATAAGGGCCTACAAAGAGACGATAGCCGTCCGTGTCGTTGAGAGCCTCGACGGAATGACGGCCAACGCCATGAACGTGCCCTTTGAGGTGTTGCAAAGGATCGCCTTCAGGATAACGAGCGAGGTTCCCCAGGTGGGGAGGGTGCTCTACGACATAACGAACAAGCCTCCAGCGACTATTGAGTTTGAGTAACTTCGATACTTTTATCTATTTTTAAAGCGAGGTATTACTGAGGTGGAGGTTGTGGATATCATAGAAGTTGTGTATGAGAACGGCGTGCTGAAGCCCCTTAAGCCCCTAAAGCTGAAGGAGGGGCAGAGGTTAGTGGTCAGAGTCTACGAGGGGAATGTTGTAAGGAAAACGGAAAAGTTCAGGAAGATTATAGCGCCGGAGAAGTTCAGCGAGAGTCCGGAGGAGTACCTGCTAAAGCTCAGGGAGGAGAAGATATGAAGGTTGTCGCGGACACTTCCGTGATGGTTAGCCTTTTCTCCAGTTTTTATCCCTATCGAACGGAGATTTCAAAGCGTATAGCTTCTCTCACAGAAATGGGAGTAATTGAGCTTTACTCTCCCCGCCTTGGTGAATTTGAGTTCATAGCTGTGATTACCCGGTTTCTTTCCAGAGAACTTGCGGAGGAGGCGTGGAGCATATACAGGTCGTTGATTACCGAGTTCATCGGTGAGGGGGTACTATCAGACCTCCTGAGGGAGCTTTCCTTTGAAACGTCTCACCGAATCCCAGACCTCTACTTCACCGCAACCGCCCGCTATCTCAATGCTGTTCTCATAACCAACGACAAGCGAATGGCCGAGCTGGCAGAGAAACTTGGTTTGAGAGCATTCTACTTAGTTGAAGACTCCGATGGATTTTTCAAATCTCTGGAGGTGGGAGAATGATAGTCATAATGGATAACCACGGGCAGTATGTGCACAGAATCTGGCGCACCCTTAGATACCTCGGCGTTGAGGCGAGGATAATCCCGAACACAACTCCTCTGGAGGAAATTAAGGCACTTGAGCCAAGGGGCATAATCTTCTCGGGCGGGCCCGATATTGAGAGGACCGGAAACTGCGGGGCAATTTTAGAGCACTATGACGAGTTTAACGTGCCCATCCTGGGCATCTGCCTCGGCCACCAGCTCATAGCAAGGCACTTTGGCGGAAGGGTTGAAAGGGGCGAAAAAGCGGAGTACAGCCTCGTTGAGGTGGAAATCCTTGAGGAAAATGACATCTTCAAGGGACTCCCGGGGCGCCTCAAAGTCTGGGAGAGCCACATGGACGAGGTTAAGGAGCTCCCGGAGGACTTCGAGCTCCTGGCCAGGAGTGAATTCTGCCCGGTTGAGGCAATGAAACATAACACTCTCCCCATCTACGGCGTCCAGTTCCATCCTGAGGTCGCGCACACGGAGCGCGGTTCGGAGATTTATAAAAACTTCGCAGAGCTCTGCGGCGAGCTTTAGCCCTTTCTGTTCTCCCCCGCTTTTTTTTGGAAAACTTAAACACTTATTAGATCATTGTGGGAATATAATATCAAAGGTGGATTCGAAGGGATGTCTCCATATTCCCAAGAGCATGAGAGGAGGTTTATCTTTTGGAAACCCCGGACGGAATACTGATTATCCCGAAGCCGGAGTCTACGACAAACTCGGCATAGCACGGATAAACCTTAGAAAGCCCCCTGAGTAATTTTTTCTACCTCCCATTTTTACGTTGTGCAAATGTAAAATCGAAAACTTTTTAATGTTCTGCATATTACTAATTTCAAGGGTATCGGAGGGCACGCTTATGGGATACACGATTTATTACAGAATAAAGCTTGATGAGCCTGAGAGGGCATTCCACTTCATCGAGAGGGCCTGCCGGGGGCTCGGCATGGAATGCGAGCTTGAAGAGGAGAGGATACTCATCAGATGCCCCTTCGTGGAGCCCCTTATAATCAAAAACGGGGAGGGCTTTGCAAAGACCTATGGAAGAGAGCCCTGCACATCCCTTTACCTTCTGCTGTTGCTATCGCTCTCGGCTTTTGGCTCGGTTGAGCTCTGGGAGGACTGATCCCCGAGATAGACCTCCATGATTTTTTTGGGTATAGCACCCTTCATAAGCCTCTCCTCGACGAGGAGCTTCACGATTCTGCCCTCCTTTAAATCCCCAACTTTATCGACCCAGTAGTAACCGGGCTTGACGTTGGCCGCTATGTCGTCGTGGACGAAGACCCTGACGAGGTCACCCTTTATTTCCTCGACAACCCCGTATGTCCAGTCCCTGCCATATTTTGTCTTAAACATCTGTCTGAACAGCAGAACAACCGCAAATATAACTATCAGGTATGCATAGTAGTAATAAACCACGTGGGTGAGCCTTCTGAGCACCGTGTATCCCACAAAAGCCAGAAACGCTATGAGGGAGAGCCCATAGTAAAAGTATCTGTAGGGTTTAAAGTCAATGAAGAAATAGTAGTTCCGCCAGAGAAGCCTGTGGATGTAGAGGAAATAGACGAGCGCCGTGAGCATGAGCAACGGGATGCTGCGGATCAACAGCAGAATCAGCAGATTAAGGAGCAGATATGCCAGAAAAACAAGCTGAAGCTTCAGGCTTAGAAATTCATGAATGGTAATACTCTTTTTAACCAGCTTCCTCAGCAGCCTGAAATCCGGTGGCAGTTCCCTCAGCGAGGGAAATAGGAGCTCTCTAAAGGCTCCCGACAGTTTTACCGCAGCTGATTCTACCCGCTCGCCCACCACATAAAAAAAATCTTCAAGCTTCATGATTTCACCTCACTCATCTCTGAAGCAAATCCTGAGCCCCTTGGGTGCCGAATATCGCGGCTGCGGTTTGGTTGTCTATGAACAGATATACGTCGGATCTATCCGGGGTATCCGAAATTCCATAAACCCGATATCCGGAGACCGTTGAGGCGCTTCCGAAATACTTCTGCAGGAAATAATAATCCACGCTGCTCTCCTGATTGGAGTTTAAGTCCGCAGTAGAAACACCAATGATGCCCAGCAGATTCAGCAGAGCTTGATCGTATGGGGCAGGGCCGGGAATCATGAAGCTAACAAGGCCAATTGGATAATACTGGCTTCCGTATTTAATACCGAGCTCATCCTGCATTTTGTGGGCAAGGGTTACGTACGCGTCGTGGTTTGTGCTGCTCCCCTCAAGGCGCTCGAAGAACGACCATCCCCCGTATATGCCGAAGTAGCGGTTGTCCTGGATGCAGTTTATGAAGGGCTGGATGTCGTAGGCTCTGGCAGAGGTCGCAGATACTAAAGTAGAAACTGGTTTTTGTTCCACCTGAGTTGATATTGAGACTGTTGGAGGTGTAGAAGCATATTTGCGAACGCGTATCCAGTCGATATATCCAAATCTCGTGGTTGAATCAGTGTCCGCCGCAATCTGAAGATAGAATGGACTGAGAGGGGGTGAAACAGCCGCTGTAAGCCAGCTGTTTGTATATGAATCCCAGAATTGTATCTGGGTTCCGGTATAGATAATTTCAAAGCTCTGCCAGTCTGTGGAGTATATCGGACTCCCAGTAGCAGAGTAAACACCATAAACCCTAAGGTTCTTCTCATTATAGGCACTCACCCAGAATATTCCACCATATCCATCGTACCATGCATAAATAGCGGAATTGCTAAGCCATGGTGTGGTATCCGTGGGGACAAGACCTATGGTCACGTCAGTATCATAAAAGTAGTATCCCCCCAGTCTCCAAACACCTTCAATAACAACATTCGGAGTGAAGCTTCTGAGGGTGTTTATGTAATATTGATTGTTCCAGTTACCCCACATTTCAATATATCCATTTGAGACAACATATTGATTCGTGTTTGTTGTCCATTTCGTTGTGTCTAACGATGTGCCACTGAAGTCATCATAAAACTCAAATACTTTATTTGGATCCCCAAGCGTTTCTGTTCCGCTTGAATCAAAATATATTTCCAAGGTTACTTGGGAACTTGCGGGGATTGTAACGTTTACCCAGATTATGGCTTCTTCAGTGCTCGTGTTCCACTTCTCAACCCAGAAGTTGACTGGAGTACAGTTGCTGTATGTGATTTCTATTATTGGAATATTATCACCATCGCTATCCGCAGTATTGAAGAATGTATTAAGGAGCGTCAGATTTGTAACATGTGAACTATCTATATAAATAGGGACCTGGAAATCCGTTAAGTCTTGGGCCAGATTATTCTGGATTGTCACATTGAAACGATATCCTAAGAGAGAACACCATCCTGTTGCGGGGGTTACACCACTAACATTTTCAAAAACCAGAACTCCCATATCGCCATCACTGAAAACGTTCACTGGGGATGTTCTCTTTCCGTCTGAGGTTGTATTGACGATTATTGGAGAGGTTACATTGATGCTTCCGTTCGCCAGAACATATGCCTCAGCGCCGGCACCGGGATAACTGTCGCCGAAATAAATCTTGCCGCTCTCCAAACTCGCGGACAGCTCTCCGATGACATGAGATTCGCTGCTGCTTCCATTTCCTTCCAGAACCTCTAAGGGCCTGCTGAAAAGCTGGGGGAAAGGCATCTGACATGCCCTGATGGATCTCTGATACCTGCCTCCCGTCATCGCTGAAAACATTGGATCCTCAAGATCCCTGATGTCAATTATCGAGTACACCCATCCGGTTCTCGGAAGCGCACCCGAATAAACCACGACTCCGTTTCTGCTCCTAACCGTTACGTTCAGGATTCTACCCCTCACAACAAGCCGAAAAGAATCAAGGGGTGCAACCGTTATCTGTATGTGATCGGCAATTGTCGTGGAGTTGGGCTGTATGTAGAAGCCCTGCTTCTCAAGCTCGGCACTTATGTTGGAGATCCATGTTCTGATATCTCCATTCCCAACGAACAGGGAAACCCTTGGATAGTTCTGTATTGAGGGCGAACTCCCGTTGATGATTAAATCCCTGATGGTGTTGTTGGCCCCGTAGGAGGGGTCAATGAAATTGCCTGTTACCGCAACGTAGTCGACCACGGCCACCACTGCCCTCTTACCCGAAATCTCAAGGGCCCGCTGAAAGTCCAGCTCAAGATAAGATATAACATCAAACGTGCTCTCAAGTTGCATCCTCTCGCTCTGGGCATGAATCACCTGATAGGATACATCTTCATAGGTGGCCAGCAGCAGCATGAGAGGTATTAAGAGCAAAATCACAGATGAGTTTATCAGAAAGGCTCTCCTCCTCATCGCTGCTCCCTCCATATTCTGAGGGCTACCACCACTGGAGCAGCTGCCCCTCCTCCGGGCACATTGCCCATGGAGGCAAATTCTATATTAACGTTGGGGGGGAGTTCAACCAGTATAGGCTGGGTCTGTGTACCGTTCCCGCCAAGATTGTTAAAAAGGCGTATTATAGCATCATCCACCGCATACCTATCCCTCCCGGCTAGTAGCTCCGATGCAGTAATGCTGCAGTATGGGGCACTCCCCGCGGTGATGTAGTGGGGGTTTGAATCGCCAGTCCAGTAATACGTGATGTTGTAGCCACTGCATCCTAGACGCATGAGCTGGGGGAACACCCCATCATAGCCCGCATACGCCTGGAGCAGATAGGTGTATTCACCGTTGCCATTGCTTGGTTGTAAATAATACCCATCCCCCAACTCCACATGCAAAGTATTGGTTCCTGTTGAAATAGCCCCCTGCAAAGGCTGGGATTTCCAGTCAAAGGTATTCGCGGCATACCCAATTTGTGCCAAATGAAGGAAGGGACTCGAAGGATTACAGCTGTCCCCATAGCAGTGTATATATGCAGACGCCACTGAGGAGCTGCTAACTTCAATCTTCTGATAGGGTGTGGTTCCGGTATAATACAGCCAGGGATTCTGAACAAATGCCCAGAGGGGTTCCGTACCATCAGGGACTGTGAATGTCCATGTAATATCCCTGCAGTACCCATTGCTGTCACAGTTGGATGCAGAATACGTATTTATTGGTCTTGTTATATCAACCGAATACTGGGTAAGGAGAATATCCGAGACATAATCCACATCAATATACGATTGTGGGGATATCACATGAACACGGGCCCCATAATATGTATCTTTATCCCCCACAAATACTTTAATAACGGTTGTTTTGGTGGATATCTGTTCGTAGCTGAATCCATTACTGCTGATTGTTGAGTATATTGTGCTGTTGTCCCAGTAACAGGTTTTAATGCTGGAAGCACTATCATAGGAACACGAGGTGGGTGGTATCAAAATCCCCGTGGCACTTGTCCCGAGCATGAATCTCAGTTCCACAGGCATTGATGAAGATACATTGCCAACAGACACCTGGATGTTCATTGATGTTATATTGCCGGGCACAGATAGGAACTTCCAGAGCTCAATACCGTAATAGGAGGACACATCCTCAAAGTGGAAGGTGTGCTTGAGTGAGATTGTTGTGGGAACCGTTGTTGTGTAATTTATTATTATATGCTGTGCTCCATCTTCTCCACCCCTATTATATCCCGAATAGTAATATGGATTATAAACCCAGACTTCAAATGTGTTCTGTTTGGATGGGTCAAAGTTCTCTATTAGATTGCAGGTTGCATCATTGGGTGTATCATCAATTTCGTCATTATATCTAACATACTTCCAATAGCTGTATCCATCACATGTAACAGGAACACCGTTGATGAACAGTCTGTAGTAAGAATCTGTCCATGCAGGTTCTATGAACCACGTTATTTTATTTATCGTGGCATTGAGAGGAATATCCCCCGGAGGGATTATGTATTTTATCACAACATACCTACTCTGACTGGGTGCAGCGGATTCAATATATCCTCCCCTGAGGATATACAGATTGTTTTTACGTCCAAGCTTTGTCAGATACGCCCTCGCCATATAACCCCTCGGCGTCTGATTGTAGGCATATCCGGTCAGAACCATGGTGGCCGAGGACACGTCACTCGCCGTCGAATAATTGGCACCTCCCCTGGA
>JALSON010000305.1 GCA_026986455.1 Thermococcaceae archaeon
CGTAGCAGTGCCCGCCCTCCGGGATTGGGATGATTCTCTTTCCAGTGAGTTTTGCCACATAATACGCTAGATTGTTATCGGGTCCGAAGATTATGGTGTCCGCATCGAGCTTCTCCACGATTTTTGCGGCATTTGCTGATGTAACGGTGACATCGGCATAGGCCTTGGTCTCGGCGGTAGTGTTCACATAGAGAACCACCGGCGCATCGGGGTAGCGCTTTTTGGCCTCAAGGATGTGCTCGACCTTCAGCATGTTAGCCATCACACACGTTGCCCTCCTCGTCGGAAGGAGCACTTTCTTCGTGGGATTCAGGATTTTGGCGGTTTCGGCCATGAAGTCGACGCCCGCAAAGAGGATGATGTCGGCGTCAACATTTACCGCTTTCCTCGCCAGCTCAAGGCTATCCCCGAGGAAGTCGGCTATGTCCTGAACTTCAGGAAGCTGGTAGTTGTGAGCGAGGATTATCGCGTTCTTCTCCTCCTTAAGCTTTAAAATCTCATCAACCAGATCCATCCCTCACCACCTTGATAAAAGCTCTTTCTGGATGTTATAAAAGTTTGCGGGCTACATACTGTTGAGATAACCGTGAGATGCCAGGCAATAATCAAATTTATCCTTCATCAAGCCGTATCCAGCTTATTCCAACAGCATCTAAAATCTCAGGATTGTGTATATGTATAAAACTCCCGCGGCAAAAAGCAGGAAGGCGGGCACCAGCATCTTTCTGTACACATTTCCGAGTTCCGCTTTGTAGTATTCAGCGGAGAAAACGAGGCACAGATGAACTGGGCTGAATAGCATGCCCATGTATCCGCTCAGATAGGCAAGGGCTATTTTATCAAAGCCCGTAAAGAATGGCAGAAGCAGGGGAAACGCCATGCCCACATAGGCAAAGCTTATTCCCGTCATAATGCCAACCACAAACGGTGTTAGCACTATAACAAGGACTACCGGCAGGTTAAGCTCCAGGATTGTTCTCGGGAGGGTTTCAACGGCATTCGTAACCTGAAGGAGGTACTTGAAATACATCACGGCGATGAGAAGGAAGAGGATTTTTGGCTGAAGGGCGTGTTTTATAATCTCCTTTTTGCTGACCCTTCTGTAGTGAGGAATGAAGGCTGCCAAAAAGCCTATTAAAGCGCCGTAAACCATGTCATACCCCAGAACGACGGAGATGAGGATTATAATGAGGATTGGATACGTGGTTTTTATCAGCAGAACCGCTCCCTTTCGCCGGTCTCCTTTAATCTCCTCAGGGTCTTTTATCGGTCTGATCAGGAGGAGGTATCCAATTGTGATCATTATAAGGGTCAGGGGAAGCATCTTGAGGCTGAAGTCCCTGACGCTGACCCCCGTCAACGCCGAGGCGATTATTATGGCCTGATACATCGGCCATGAGTGCTCCCACACGTGCCTGAACCAGTAGTTTACGAGGGTCTCCTCTTCGGGCTCCAGATTAAGCCTGTTAGCCACCTGCTCGATCATGGGCGCGGAAACGAGGGCCCCTGCGGGCATGGGCATAAGTCCTATGAGGGCCGGCAGCATTGCGAGCGAGTATTTCGCCTTGGGGAAGAGCTCCTTAATGGCGGTTTCCATATCCTTCAGATAGCCAATCTGGGAGAAAACGGACGTCAGGGCCATTATAAAGACTATGATGAGAATCAGCCTTATGGTTCCCCATGATGTGGAGGAGGTGTAGAGGGCATCGACCAGGCCATAGGGCCTCATCCCGAAAAGAAGGCCGAGAATAACCGAACCGGTGAATATTGATACGCCGACGTTGACCCTGAGCCTTATGAGGGCTATGACAACCACAAATGACAGGAGGAGGTATATGAGATCCATTGTCCCACCGGCATATTAATGTTTAGATGGATGTTTTAAAGATAAAAGGCTTATAAGCTTAGCGCCCTGCGGGGTGTGCATGCT
>JALSON010000306.1 GCA_026986455.1 Thermococcaceae archaeon
CATCCGTCTCTATCCCTATGCTGACGAGGAAAACGGGTATGAACAGGGAGTAGCCTATTGTCAGGGTTTTATCCGTGACCTTTCTGGCCTCGCTGCTTCCGGCTATTATCAGCCCTGCCAGATATGCGCCTGTGATGCCCGCTATCTGAAACTGCTCGGCAAGATATGCAAAGACAAGCATTATCGCTATTGCCGTTGCTGTAACGGTCTCAGGCAGGGTTATCTTCTCGGATGCCCTGAGGGCATCCTTGACGGCGGGTGTTCCGAGCAGGAGTCCCAGTATGAAGAAAACGGCGATTTCACCGAGGATTATAAGCAGGTCTTCTGCATAAACACTCCCCTTCGTGTTCAGACCGACGAGAATCGTGAGGATTACAATGCCGAGGACGTCATCGACCACGGCAGCCGCAAGAATCGTGGTGCCCACCTTGCTCCTGAGCCTCTTCATCTCCATCAGAATGCTCGTGGTCAGACCGACGCTCGTCGCTGTAAGGATACCCCCGAGGAAGAGCGACTGCACCTTGGGATATCCCCAGACCAGAGCGCTCACATACCCGAGCGTGAAGGGTGCCATAACGCCGAGAATGGCCACCATAAAAGCGGGCACGCCGACGTGCTTGAACTCCTCAACATCGGTCTCAAGACCCGCCAAGAAAAGCAGCATGACAACACCGAGGTCTGCTATGAGCTTAACTCCCTCATCGAAAGCGACGACATCAAGGAGGGAGGGGCCGATGACCATGCCTCCTACGAGCTGCCCGAGGGCTGCAGGAAAGCCTAAACGAACCGTCAGATAGCCAAACAGCTTTGCAACTACCAGTATCAGCGCAAGCTCAAGGAACACGTCCATAGCTATCATCTCGTTGCCCGGGCTATCCAGAGACCACCCTGATCAGGCGGATGATATCCTTCACCTCAAGGACGCCGTGAACTCTCTTTCCCTCATCAACAACAGGGAGGTGGTGCTTGCCGGTTTCTATCATAATCTTTATGGCCTTCCCGAGGTTGTCATCAACACGGATTGTGATGGGCTTTCTGACCATTATGTCCTCCACACAGGAGGCGCGTGATAGGGAGTATTTCTTCAGCAGCCCGACACCGACTATGGAATACCTCCTCGGGGGTTCAAAGAGATGCAGTATGTCCTTCATTGTTATAAAACCGATGAGTCTGCCCTCCTCATCAACCACGACGGCGGAGCTCTCCTCCCCCCTCAGTTCATGAACGACTTTAACGAGAGAATCCGACGGGTGAAGCTTCAGAAAATCCCTGTCCATGGCTATCCTGACAGGCACCTTTGAGATGTACCTGATGTTATAGCTCAGCTCCTCCCTGCGCCTGAGCCGGACAAGATGCCTCTTGCCCACTATGATAGACATTTTTTTGGCTTTATTCTCCTTGCTCCTGGAGGACATCATGGACACCACTGAAATAATTTATCTGCGGGAATGTTTAAATATTTCGGATGCGGAAAATCTTTTTTACATTGTCATGTGAATCCATGAGATGATTTGAAGCCGAATGAACAAAAACATTTAAATACCCCGGGGCTTAGACTTTAACAAGGGAAATATGGTTTCCGAAAAGAAGGCTGATGTTCTGATAGTTGGGGCAGGCCCTGCAGGCCTTTTTGCGGCCTACGAGCTTGCAGAAAAAAGTGATTTTAAAGTTCTCGTCGTTGATGAGGGAGGGGATATAGACCAGCGCGTTTGTCCGATGTACGAGCTCGGCTACTGTGTCGCCTGCAAGCCGTGCCACATAATGAGCGGCATAGGCGGAGCAGGTGGCTTAAGCGACGGCACCATCAACCTGCGGCAGGACATAGGCGGAAATCTGACGGATTTAACACACGACGAAAACTATTCATGGCAGCTCGTCTGGGAGGTTGACAGAATTTTTCTCAGACACGGTGCTCC
>JALSON010000307.1 GCA_026986455.1 Thermococcaceae archaeon
CCTGAGCGCGGGTGTCGGTATTACCGAGGCCATGGTCTCGGTGGCAACTGCAAACTATGGTGTAATTTCAGAGGAGTTCGAGCTGATGATAAGGGATATGCGCACAGGTGCATCGCTCGAAGAGGCCCTCACAAAATTCGAGGAGAAGATGGGTTCCGAGAGCGTCAGCAGAACCGTCAAGCAGATACTCAGGGCAATCAAGTTCGGTGGAAACCTTGCCGATATACTCTACAAGCTTGCTGAGGATTTTGCGTTCGACTACAGGATGAAGCTCGTTGAATACGTCCAGAAGATAAACGGTATCTCCTTCGTGTACATGTTCCTCACGATAGTCATGCCGACGATGTTTATTGTCGGAATACTTGCGGGCTCCATAATGGCCCGGAGCCTCATCCTGCCTGTGGAAAGCCTAGCCCTCATACTCCTCTTTGCATTTCCAGCCCTGTCCGTGCTGATGGTGGTAATGATAAAACGCGGGGAGCCCCGGTGATAAAAATGGCATCCATGTCATCAACACTGATAAACATCCTCAGGAGGATAATACCCTCCAGACTCCTGAGGAGGTATGAAATCCTCATATACTCTGCCGGAATAGGTTTCTTGGCGGTTGAATATCTGACCATATCCCTGCTGCTCGGCATCATTGTGGGCACAGCTGTTGCATTCTTCAACACTTTTTATGGAGCGGTTACGTTCTTGGCGGTATCTGTCGGTATGGCTGCCGTTTATCCCTACTGGAAGATAAACAAACGCATCAGTGAAATGGAGAAGATGCTGCCGGATGCGTTTTTCTACCTGGCAAGCTCTCTCAGGGCAGGAATTTCCTTCTCCGAGGCGCTTGAGGAGTTAACCACCTCAAAATTCGGACCTCTAACCGAGGAGTTCAGGAGGGTCGTTGCTGAAATCAAGAAGGGCAGACCCACCACCGATGCCCTCAATGCTTTTGCAGTCAGAAATGAGAAATCGGCCGTTCTCTACAGGTCGGTCAAAATACTGATTGAAGCCCTGGACAGGGGTGCCCCGATGTCCGATGTGCTGGTTTCGGTTGCAAACGATGTGCGTGAAATACTCAAAATAAAACAGGAAAGAAAGGCATCAACGGGTATGCAGACGATGTTTTTCATAATGTCCAGCGGGATTATAGGCCCCCTGATTCTCGGCATTGTGATTAAGGTCATGGACAGCATAAGCAGCAGCGCCGTTTCCATCTCCCTTCCAGTGGAGTCGATAAGGTTTCTTGTCATGATGTTCATAGTTATTCAGGCAGCGGTTTCAGGGCTTGGTATAGGGATAATAAGGGAGGGAAAATTCAGCGCCGGTCTTAAATACAGCGCATTCCTTGCCATCATGGGGCTTCTGGTGTTCAAAGGCTCAGCGCTGATAAACCTAAGCTTCTGAATTTGCTTTCTGTACGTCCACGATTTCAATTTCAAATATGAGTGTTTTGCCCGCCAGAGGGTGATTGAAGTCCAGAGAAACGGCTTCCTCCTTTACATCAGCTATCCTGGCCATTCCGCTGTCCGTCATCACGTACATGCCCTTTACCGGTTCTATACCCGCGTTTTCGAATTCAGAGAGAGGGACATCAACAATGAGGCCTTCATTTGGCATCCCGTAGCCCTTTTCAGGGGGAATAATAACGGTTTTCTTCTCACCCGTCTCCATACCGATGAGAGCTTCATCCAGACCCTGAATGAGTTCCCCAACTCCTGCATTGACCCCGAGAGGGCCGTACTGCCTCTCCTCAACATATATGTCGTTTTCCCTTGCGATATCCTCATAACTCGTGTCAAAAACCTCTCCGTTTTCAAACCTTCCGGTGTAGTTGAAAACCACAAAATCTCCTTTTTCAATCTTCATCTAACTCACCTGCCAGTTCGTTATCCCCGGGGCTTATAACGTTTTTGCCCGAATATTTTTTTCTTTTTCAGGCAATCTGTGGAGCTTTCACCTCTGAGCATTGTTTCCATGCGGCTTTTTCAAGGGATTTTCCAATGAGAACTCACCCCTGCTTCCCCGACGGGACTTCTCAGGGAATAGGCTGGGGAAACTATATAAGGGTTGAAAATATACTAAAACTGGGTGAGTAATATGGGATATTTTTTGGATATGCTTAAAGAGGAGTTTGGAAACCTGAAGGTAAATGAGGTGTATTCCACGGAGCTTGGAGAGAGGAGTGTGGAAATACTGGATGTCCTAGTGGGTAAAGAGCGGTTTCTGGCCATGTTCCAGAGTGAGGAAAAGAAGGGAGGAATCTACCTGTGGTCTCTGATAATAACAAGCGCCAGAAACACCAGAACCATCAGGGGAATGGATGACATGAAGGGCATGAAGATGAGGATAAAGGCAAACATAAAGTCGATAATCGAGGGAATTGAGGAATGATTACTCCTCAGGGAGCAGGTAGTATATGTAGTGCGGCTTGTTCGTGAATTCGTCTATGTAAATCACCGTCCCGTTCCTGGGGGGCTTTAAATAATGCACCTCGCCTTTTTTGGTTGTTACCGCGGCAAACGCATCGCCTTTCCTCACCCTGTTGCCCACATTCGCTATCAGGGTTTTTACAAACCCCTCCACCGGCAGCAGCATCAGCTTATCCCCTTTCCTGAGCATTATCCTGGTTCTTCTGTCAGGGAGGAGTATTACGGCATCGCACAGCATTTCCTGGGAGTGCTTATCCACATAGAGGTGAAACCTGTCATAAACCTCTTTTTTGAGGAATCTTGATTTTCTGATATCAATGAATTCCGGCAGGGTTTCGCCCTTTTTCAGGATTACCTCAACGTTCCCCTGAATGATTATGCACGTTTCCCGCGTTTTTCCGTTTTCAATGAGGTTCCCGGGATCAGTCTCAACATAAAGCGCGGGAATTTTTTCCATTTTTCCACCCCCGTTTTACTAACATGTAAAAGCTTTTAAATATAATCCTCAAAACCTTAGTGGATTAAAATGAACCCGAGGGTCAGAACTTTTCCTTTATTCATCGCATTGTTTGCACTGATGACCATGATGCTGAACTACAGCTCTTCCATCTCGGAAATCCGCAGGGGGAGCAGGAATTACTATTTTATCGGAGCGTTTTTTGGACTGTTTGTGATAGCCGCAGCTGTTTTCATACTCGTTATTCTCATCGGACAGGGGGATTTTGTCGCAAGCAAAAGGCTCGACAGCTATAACTACTCCGTACTCAAATGGGTGGTCTACTCAGCGGTTGCAGCCGTCCTGGCTTTCTCTCCCCTCCTCTACTACGCCTATACAAAACCCCTGCCGCCTCAGGGGAACGCCACCGTAAATAAAACCCTGATAAACGGCACCTACCATGTTTCATATTACAACAAATCCCTCGGACAGCCCACGGGAAGATTTGCCGTAAGCAACCCCTCCCTCTACCTCTACGGGCTCTTTGCAGTTTTTGCTATTGCCGCATCATACACGGCCTTCGTGTTCTACAGGGACATGCTCGCGAAAAGGAGAATAAAGAGACTCAGGAAAAAGGTGGAAGCTTTCGACATGAGGCTCCGGGAGGAGGGCATAGATTTTCTCGGTGACCCGGATGAGGCTGTGGTGAAACTTTATAAAAACGCCGTCCTCTGGCTTGAGATACTTGGAATCCCCTATAAAGAGAGCTGGACGCACTGGGAGCATGCGGATAGGGTCAGGTACAAGCACGACGCCTTTATCGAGCTCACGAAACTATTTGAAAAAGCTAGATATGCCCCCGAGAGGGTCACGAGGGAGGATGCACACAAGGCGCATGAGCTCTACATGAAAATACGGGGTGGTGAAGGTGAGGGTTAGCTGGGCGGCCCTGCCTTTCGTTCTGATTGCCATATTCGCCGGCTCATACATTCTGAGATGGATGGCTGTTGTGCTGGCAGCGCTGATTCTGAGTGTTGCCCTTTTCGGTTTTGAAATCAAGCTCAGATATCTGCCCAGAACCCGCTTCATTCCCAGGGAGAGGAAGTCGGAATTTGAAAGGACTGTGATGCTGATTTCCAGGGCCCGCTCCGGAGCTGTGGCCAGAGCACTGATTGAGGAGAAGATAATTGACTCATATGCGGTGCTGGCTGATGACTACAATCGTGAGGTTTCCGGGCTCAAATCAGAGCCCAATGCAGCCCTCAGGGCCCTGCATTCGGATGGAGATTTCCTCGATAATCTTGAAAAGGCTTTAGAAATTCTGGAGGCTGATCTGAATGAAGGTTGAGGAAGTGCATGAGATAGGAAGCCGCATCTTGGCGGAGGTTGAAAAGGCAATAGTTGGAAAAAGAGAAGTTCTGAAGCTTCTGTTGACAACGATCCTTGCTGACGGCCATATCCTTATCGAAGACCTTCCCGGTCTGGCCAAGACACTCATGGCCAAGAGCTTTGCTTCGGCGCTTGGAGTCAGGTTCAGAAGGGTTCAGTTCACGCCTGATCTGCTGCCCTCTGATATTTTAGGTGTTAGCGTCTTCAACCAGAAAACCCTTGAGTTCGAGTTCAAGAAAGGCCCCATCTTCACGAACATACTGCTGGCGGACGAGATCAACCGTGCCCCGCCGAAGACACAGTCGGCTTTGCTTGAGGCCATGCAGGAGCGGCAGGTTACCATAGAGGGAAAAACCCGCATTCTAAGGCGGCCTTTCATAGTTATAGCCACGCAGAATCCCATAGAGCAGGAAGGAACATACCCCCTGCCCGAGGCGCAGCTCGACAGGTTCCTGGTGAGGCTCAGGGTGGGATATCCATCGAAAGACGAGGAGATTGAAATCCTGAGGAGGAGGATTGCGAGGAAAAAGGAAGGTGTTGATATAGACCGCATCACGACCCCCGAGCAGGTTGTTGATATGCAGAGGGCAATAGAGGAGGTCTATGTGAGCGATGCGGTTCTTGAGTACATAACCGACATCATAAGCGCAACAAGAGAGAACAAGAGGGAGATAGACGTAGGGGCCTCTCCCAGGGGGAGTCTGGCCCTGCTAAAGCTGTCAAGGGCATATGCCGCCCTGGAAGGCAGGGACTATGTTATTCCCGATGATGTTAAGGCAGTGGCAATTCCTGCTCTAAGCCACAGGCTGATCCTCAAAAGGGAGCTCTGGTATACCAAGGTGAGTCAGGAGAATGTGATGCAGAGGTTGCTTGAGAAGGTTCCTGTTCCAAAGTTTGAGTGATGGGTATGGAGAGGGAGTTTTATCCAACGGGCAAAGCGGTTCATCTGCTAATAGCTCTCTGGGGAGTTGTGGTGCTCGCTTTCTTCTTCCTCAGGTGGGATATGGCATATCTCTCCCTCCCGATGCTGTGGCTGTTATTCATTGCAGTGGCATTCTTCAAGCCCGCGCTGGATGTTGAGGTTGAAAGGATTTTACCCCATGACAGAATCCTTGAGGGGGAAATCGTTGAGATAAGGCTCAGAATAAAAGCCAATGAGAGAATACCCAGCCTGAAGATTGACGATGACCTCCCTGAAGGACTTGAGGTCGTTGAGGGGAGGTCGTCATTTGTGGCATCGTTCAGCCGCGGCGAGGAGAGGGTTTTTTCATACAGGGTGAAGGTCAGGAGGGGCATACATGAGTTCGGCTTTGTGAAGCTCAGATACAGAGACCCCTTCGGCTTCTTTGAGCAGGAAAAAACTGTGGAACTTTACAGCGAGCTTATTGGCGTCCCGAGGATTGAGGAGGTTCAAACACCCTATTCAACGAAGGGGACGAAGATAACCGTCGGCCCACTGCCTTCCCCGAGGGTCGGCGAGGGTGTTGAGTTCCATGCAATACGGGAATACCAGCCCGGAGACCCTCTCAGGATAATAAACTGGAAGGCAACGGCCAGAACAGGGAGGATAATGGCGAATGAGTACGAAAGCGAGAGGAAGGTGGATGTTATCCTCATAGTGGATGCGGCATATGCTGGAAAGGAGGTTTTTGATCACCTCGTTAGGGCGGCCGCCTCGCTTATGCTCGACAGCCTCAACAACGGCACGAGCTTCGGGCTTCTGCTTGCGGAGGAGGTACCCCTGTGGGTCCGGATAGACTACGGTAAGAGGCACTTCTTCAAGTGCATAGACCTCCTCAGCACCGCAAGGCCCGATAAGAACAACATGATAGCGTACCAGGTGAAGCACCTTGTAAGGAGCCGCTTCCCTGCCAGAGCCCAGATTCTCTATTTCTCGCCCCTGATAACACCGGAGAGCAAGGATGCCCTGAGGATACTCTACAGCTACGGCTACAACGTTGTTGTTATAAGCCCGAATCCGTATTCGGTGATTGAGCCGAAAAACAGGGAGGAGGCGCTTGCCCTGAAGCTTTTGACCCTTCAGAGAAAGGCCCATCTCAAAAAGCTCTCTGCATACGGGGTGGTTATTGACTGGGATGTGAATAAACCCCTGAAAACCGCGATAGCCGAGGTGATCAAGCTATGAAGCTCAGGCCGAGGGTTTCCTTGATTCCGTTTGTGGTCATCCTATTCCTCTTCGCCCTTAACGGAAGACTTGTATTCCTGATTCCTCTGGCATTTCTTGCCTTCTTTTCGTATTTTGTAGGTTCGGTTTTCCTCATATTGACCGCATTCTTCCTGATCTACCACAAAACGGGGGATATCTATGGACTGGGAATAATGGCGCTGGCCCTCTTCTTCGTGGAATCTGCCTACCTCGACAGGGAAAAAGCCCCGCTGGAGCACTATGCCATCCTCCTGCTGGCCGTTCTTCTTTCTCTGCCAACGTTTATCCTGATGAGGAGCATAGCCCCTTTAATGCCGGGATTTGAGGCCACAGCGCTGGCGGCCCTGATTCTCGTGCTGCTTTATGCCTTCTCAAAGGTGGTGGCGGACTAAACGCTCCAGCTCCCCGTTTTTTTCAGAACCTCCCTGGCCCTCTCCAGCCCTTTTTTAACGCAGTCCTCAACGTCTTTTCCCATTGAGTACATCGCCAGAAAGCCGCCCGCGAAGGCATCCCCCGCACCGGTGGGGTCAGCGATTTCTTCCGGGCTTATGGGGAGCGCGGAAAACTCCCTGAACTCCCCATCATAGACGAGGACACCCCTCTCACCGCGGGTTATTACAACCAGCCTCGCCCCCCACTCATGAAGTATTTTAGCGGCCTCCTCCACCCTTGGAGCTTTGGTTATCGTTAAGGCCTCCCTCTCGTTGGGGAATACAACCTCGACCCTTGAGACTATCTCCCTCATGAGGCCGGTCTTTTCGGCGTAGTCCTCAATGTAGGTCGGGTTGAAATCGAGGCTCACCCTTTTGCCTTCGAGCCTCTTCAGAGCCTTAAGCTGTTCCTCCGGCGGAATCGGGGCTATGTGGAACAGCTTTGCCCCCATGTATTCTTCCGGTATTGGGGTCTCGCCCATGTTACGAGCAACCCCCATCTCAACCGGGGCATCAACGCTCCCGTCCTCGTGGTAGATCATGTATATGTGGATTGTCCTGCCGGGCAGGATTTGAACGCCCCTAACGTCGAGAACTGATGAGAGTTTTTCGAGCCATTCCCTTGGAAAGTCCTCACCGACCTTCGTTATCAGGCCCACCTTTGCCCCCGCCAAGGCGGCCGATGTGGCTACCGCTGCAGCGGCCCCTCCGGGATAAAGTATTTCTCTCTGTCCGGGAAACCTGATGTGGTCTATTGAGACGTGTCCGAGGACAGCCAGGTCAAGTTTCATGAGCATGCACCTTGGGTTAGTTAGCAGGGCAACCTTTTAAGCGATTTGTGGTGGAGTAATCGGTTTCTACTCACCCGTTTAGATGTTCATCGAAAAGGTTTAAAAAGCTCAGCTCAAAAATTCTGTCAAACTAAAGAGGTGATTTGAATGGAGGGGGCGTTTCAGAATAAGGTTGTCAGGGAAATTTTAACCAGATACAGGCGCATCTGGGCGATAGGCCACGCCCAGAGCGTCCTCGGCTGGGACATGGAGGTCAACATGCCAAAGGAGGGAATCCTTGAGCGCTCCGTTGCCCAGGGCGAGCTCTCCGTGCTTTCCCAGGAGTTCCTCCTCAAGCCGGAGTTTGTCGAGCTCGTTGAGAAGGCCAAATCCATAGAAGACCTCAACGAGTACGAGAGGGGCGTTGTCAGGGTTCTCGACCGCTCGATAAGGATAAGCCGCTCATTCCCGCCCGAGTTCCTCAGGGAGATGAGTGAGGTAACCAGTCAGGCAACGAAGGCCTGGGAGGAGGCCAAGAAGAAGGACGACTTCTCCAAGTTCGAGCCGTGGCTCGATAAGATTATTGACTTGGCAAAGCGCGCCGCCGACTATCTCGGCTATGAGGACGAGCCCTACGATGCCCTCCTTGACATGTTCGAGGAAGGGCTGACGACCAAAGAAGTCGAGAGGATGTTTAACAGGCTTGAGAAGGAGCTCAA
>JALSON010000308.1 GCA_026986455.1 Thermococcaceae archaeon
GTGATACCAACGCTGTTATCCATGATAAGCCTCAGGAAAAGGGGCTCTATAGGTTTAATGCTCGCTCTTGCCGTCATGCCGGTTCCGATAGTCCTCGGGGCATTCTCGGTGCGTTATGGAATTTATGCCCTATCCCACGAGGAGGAGCTTATGAAGATTGCGAATGCATTCCACAGGAGCCTGACGTTTGCCCAGGGTGTTGCGGTACTCGTGGCGGTACTCGGGGCCCTCAGTATAACACTCCTCAGTTACGCGGCATATTCTCTCTACAGGCACAGACATGCTTTCCTTTAATGGAGGGCCTCGTTGCCCCTTTCTCCAGTTCTTACCCTTATTGCGTCGTTCACAGGGATTACAAATATCTTCCCATCGCCAGGTATTCCCCTTCTGGCATTCCGGATGATTATGTCCAGAACCCTCTCCACGTCCTCATCCTTCACGACAATCTCCAGCTTCATCTTGGGGAGCATGTCGTGGGGAGGGATTCCTCCCTGAACACCCCTTCCCTTAACGGGATAAGCTGTTAAGGCCACAAATCCCATCTGCTTCAGGGCACGCTTAACCCCCTCAAAATCCTCAGGCCTCAAAATAGCCTCAACCTTCTTCATGAAACCACCGTATAATATACGGTGAAGAAAAGAAAAGCCTTTCGAGGTTAAAGGGCGTGTCTAAAATTAAAGTTGGGTTTTTCCGCGAGTGCTTGAAGTCTTTTGCCTGTTTAAGTGTATCTTCAAAGATTTTACTCACCACCATACAAACACCAACAATCTTAGACACGCCCCGAAATTAAATCTGGGAGACAAATTTTTTCAACCTTTTTATGGAGATTCTTGTCTTTCTGGAAAGCTCCTCAAGGTCTGCATTTCTCAGGTCTTCAATGCTCTTTACCCCTGCCCTCTCAAGCTTTTTCAGCGTTTTCGGCCCGATGCCCTTAATTTTCAGGAGCTCTTTTGTATCCTTTTTCTTAGAAGCCTTCTTCTTCAGCGTCCTCTTTTTCAGCACAGCCTTCCTGCTCTCTTTTGCCTTTCCCACGGCAACATAATCTTGGAATCTCTCGGATACCACCTTCGGCTTTTCCCCGGCCTTTTCTTCGGCCACTTCAGGAGGTTTAACAAATTTTGGCACCTCCGGAGGGTTCTGGCTCACATAGACATCCAGCCTGATTGGTCTGAATACGCTGTCCTTTTCCTCCAGTGTCTCAAGGAGCTTAAGGTTGAAGCTGCCCCTTTCAAAATACCCCTCAAGCTCGTTGGCAAGTTTGTGGAATGCACCGGCATGCTCCAGAAGCCGTCTCCTCCCGTATTCCCTTGCCTGTCCCGTCGTTATCAGGAACGGCCAGTCGCTGCTTTCCAGAAGGAGGAGTTCTCTTCCCATCTGCTCCAGAATTCTGTCCGCCGATTTGTCCCTGCCGTAGTATCTGGTGGCAAGTGCAACCATTCTCTCCTCGGCTTTATAGACGTGCTCCCACATCCACTCAACTTCCGGGTTCCACCAGGTGGAGTGGTTGGAATCCTTGCCCCAGGAACCCTCGGGCAGCTCTATTTCGTGCCTCTCACCATCGTAGCTTTCAAGGTAGTCCGAAATCGTCGTCGTTTTGATATCGCGCTCGGCCATGAGTTCGAGTACTCTGCCGAGCCACTTAACGCCCTCGAACCACCAGTGGCCGAAGAGTTCGGTATCATAGGGCGAGACTATTATGGCCTTCCCGCTTTCATGCTCCTTCAGGAGCTTCTCAACGAGCGAGACAAAGTGCTTTGCATGCTCCTCGACCCTCTCAAGGGCCTTCTCAGGGTCGTAGAATTCCTTGCTCCCCAAGTCGCCATCCTTCCTTGTAATCCTCCAGTACTGCCCGCCGCTTTTCTCGGCCTTTTTGTGGAATTCCCTGTACCAGAAGTCACCCGGATATCCA
>JALSON010000309.1 GCA_026986455.1 Thermococcaceae archaeon
AACGACGTCAAACTTCTCGCCGTTTTTTGTCATTTCCTCCATGACCGGAAAGGCCGAACCGACTATGAACTCCATTCTGTCCTCAACGCCGTTCAGCCTTGCATTCTCCTCCGCCATTTTTATGGCCTGGGGGGATTTATCAACCGCTATGACCCTCTCAGCTCCGGCCACGGCGGCATGGATTGCAAAGCCCCCTGTGTAGGTGAACACATCCAGAACCCTGTATCCGGGTTTTATGTACTTTTCCAAGGCGATGCGGTTCTCCCTCTGATCGAGGAAAAAGCCTGTTTTCTGCCCGCGCATGTCAACGATGAACCTTGCCTTCCCTTCCTCGATTATGGTTCTGTATTTCTCCTTGCCGAGGAGGACGCGCTCGATTTCGGGCAGACCTTCCCTTCTCCTTGAGCGGCCGGTGTTCTTCTCGAAGACCGTCTCGATTTCAGGCTCGGCTTCCATTATTGCCTCCGCAACGGTGAGTTTGAACCTTTCCATTCCCGCACTTGAGATTTGAAGGGATGCTATTTCATTAAAGCGGTCAACTATAAGCCCGGGAAGGTAGTCCGCTTCACCGTAGACCATCCTGTAGGCCTTTCTATACCCCAGGAACTTTTTCCTGTACTCATTTGCTTTCTTTATTCTCTCCCTGAAGAGTTCCTTTGTTATCTCGGTATCCCTGTCCTTCGTGAGCAGGCGCACCATTATGTTTGAGTTTGGGTTGGCGAAACCCTTCCCGAGGAATTTCTTTCCCCTCGAATACACCTCAACTATATCGCCCGGCCTGATCTCGCCTTCGGTCCTTATCACGCCTTTTTTGAAGATTATCATGGCCCCTTTTTCAATTGCTCTCACAGCTTGAGCATCAACATAAACCCTTGCCATCCTCTCACCCTTCTCAGATTTGGGCGATAGGTATTTAACTCTTGGCATCCTAATATCTAAGGGTGAGTTCTATGAACTTGGACGTTATAAAAGAGTTTCTGGAAGATATTGGTGCAGACTACACGGAGATTGAGGGGGAGATGCATCTCTCTCCGGAGGTTTTCTACGAGGTCTGGAAGTATATAGGACAGCCCGAACTGAAGACCTATGTGATTGAGGATGAGGTTGTGGAGCCCGAGTCCTACGACCCGCCCGAGATGAAGTACACCTCTGTAAGGAAGGTTAAAATAAAGAAGGTTTATTTTGAGACCCTTGAGGATGTCAAGGTTGTTACGGACTACTCCCAGTTCCAGAAGATTCTCAGGGAAAAGTCCTAGCTGGTGTTCGGAGTTTGTTTTTATTTCCATTTGTGTCATTTCTATTTCAATCCCAGCATTATCCCGTGATAATCCTGAGCATCAGAACTCCCATGCAGTTCGTTCTCTTAACCCCGAGCCTGATTGCCAGATATCCCACCATGCTGGCTGCCGTAAGGAACAGGATTCCCGAAAGGCCGTCAAAGTAATACGATGCGAGGAATATGAAGACCAGTATTCCGATGTTCAGCTTCCTGTAATCCGCTTTCTGGAGCAGTTTTCCGATAACTCCGGCAAGCCTCACACCGTAGAGCATCACTATCATGGAGACTGCAAGGCTGGTCAGGAGGAGAAAATGCAGCTGGGGGTGGGTCAGATAAACATCCCTCTTTCTCAGGAGTGCCATTACACCGTTTCTAGTTCTGCCCGTAAGATAGAAATTGACGAGGGAGAAGAGGAAGTTGGAGGTGTTGACGGAAAACACCACGGTCAGAAAAGAGCGCTCGTCCTTCGAGATAAAGCTGCCGATAATGGCCGCCTGTGAAGAGGTGAATGTCGGGAGGAGGGATGCCGCCATTCCGAGGAGGGAGCCCAGAAGGGAGAACAGCAGAAATTTCGGGCGTTTCATCT
>JALSON010000310.1 GCA_026986455.1 Thermococcaceae archaeon
TCCGGCTATCTCGACGGCAAAGCGTTTCAGTATACCGAGCAGATGCCTGAAAGTCAGGTCTTCACCGACAACGAAGCCGTCGACCTGATTGAACTCGATGAGATGAGTCCTGTCAAGCACATCGGGCCTGAAAACCCTCTGTATCGTGAAGTATTTGCCCGGAATCTGAACCCCTCCGGCAAGCTGCCTCCCGCTCAGTGCGGTTCCATGAGCCCTCGGCATGAGCAGCATCGCCCTCTCAGGGCTCCACACATACTCCCAGCCTCTTGAACCTGTAATCCACCCGTTCTCATGAGCCGCCTTAACCCTCTCAACAAGCTCCTTTCCGGGCAGGTACCCCGTTTTTGGATATTTAAGCTGATATGTGTCTGTCCATTCCCTCGCAGGATGGTTCTGGGGCTGGAAGAGGGCATCGAAGTTCCAGAACTGGGTCTCTATGAGACTCTCAACCGTCATCTCGATGAACCCCATCTCTATAAGCTTCCTCCTGATCCTGTCGAGAAACGCTCTGTAAGGCTGCTTTTTCCCGGGATAAATTCTCCTAACAGGAGCTTCTATGTTGAAGCGTTTGAACTCAACTTCCCTCCATTTTCCCGACTTTATCAGCTCGGGGGTCAGGAGGGAAATCTCCTCTTTTATTTTCAGGCCTTTTTCGGCAATTCTCAGACCCTCCTCGGTTATCTCAACCTCCCTCTCGGTTCTGCTTTCCTCCTCCGCAATCTTCCTCCTTTTAAGCTCCCTGACAGGCAGGAGCTTTGAAATCTCGCCTGTTTCAACCTCGCCTTTTTCGGCAAGGAGTTTCAGCGCTTTATCAATCGGCCGCTCCCCAGCTTTCAGGCCTTTATCGGTTATCTCAAGGACAAGCTTTCCGTCTTCCTTCCTTACAGATACCCAGCCTTCCTTTCTCAGGATTCCCACAATTGGCCTGAGCTCGTCTTCGCTCAGAACCTCCTTCAGGTCATCCAGCGTGACCTTACCTTTCTCCCTGAGAACTTTAAGGGCCCTCCTTTCAGGGAGTCCAATCTCAAGGTACTTTTTCCCTGTGTCTGTGAGCCTGACAAAAGTCTTTTCCCTCTCATGGAGCTTTGCAAGCCCCTTGCTCTGAAGCCAGAGGACTGCTCTCATAACGGCAACCTGATCCAGACCAGTTTCTTTAACCAGCTCATCAAATTTTACTTTCCTCAGGTCTTTGAGTCTGATGAGAGTTATCTTTTCCTGATAGCTCAGGTCCATAAAGTCACCTCCCGGGTTGAATACGGATAGAAGTTACTTAAAAATTGCGGTTGAAAAAGATAGAAAAATTATCAGGCCTTCTGTGGGAAGAAAACAACCTTTCCGGTCTTGCCTGCCCGCATCAGCTCGAAGGCCTCTTCGAATTTATCAAACCCTCTGTATCTGTGGGTAAGCACAGGCTCAAGATTCAGCTTGCCGCTCTGTATGAGCCTTGAAACCGTATACCATGTGTTCCACAGATGTCTTCCTGTGATACCGTGGATGGTCAGCGATTTGAAGATTATCAGGTTGTTAAAATCTACCGTAACATCCCTCGGGAAGAGACCTAGCAGGGAAACCCGCCCACCGGGAGTTACCGCCTGCAGACCCTGTTCAAGGGCTTTTGGAGCACCGCTGAACTCAAGGAACACGTCGACACCGTTGCCGTCCGTTATATCTCTGACCTCCTTGACAACGTCCTCCTCGAAGGGGTTGATTATGTAGTCAGCCCCAACTTTCTCTGCCAGCTTCCTCCTGAATTCACTCGGCTCACTTACTATAACAGGATACGCACCGCTGGCCTTTGCGACGGTTATGCCCAGAAGCCCCAGCGGTCCGGCCCCTGTGATGAGCGTGCTTTTGCCCGCTATTGGGCCTGCTAAGACTGTGTCGACTGCATTTCCAAGGGGCTCCTGAAGCGAGGCATATTCCGGAGGCATTCCTTTCGGGTTCTTCCATGCGTTCTGGGCGGGGACTATTGCGTACTCGGCGAATACACCATCCATGTCGACGCCAAAAATCTTCGTATTCTGACAGACATGGTAGTTCCCTGTCCTGCACTGATAGCATTTGCCACAGACTATATGCGTCTCTGCGGAGATGTAGTCGCCGACCTCAAGGTTATCGACACCCTGACCAACCTCCACGACTTCTCCGGCCACCTCATGCCCCATTATCTGGGGGGTCTTAATTCTGCTCTGTGCCCACTCGTTCCACTCGTAGATGTGCAAATCGGTTCCACAGATGGTGGTTGCCAGAACCCTGATCAGAACCTCTCCGGGCCCGGGTTTTGGAACATCAACTTCAACGAGCTCCGCTCCATAGGCAGGTTTTGTCTTCATAATTGCGAGCATCTTTTCATCCATCTTTATCATCTCCATAAAACGATTACATGAGTATCTAAATGAACATCCGATATAAATCTTTTGAACGAATCCCCCATACCCTGAGGCTCTCAGAAGATAAAGAAGACCGCGCCCCTCTTTTCAGGCATCATCGGCACCAAAGCTTTAAATACCTCAAGGGCATCTCTTATAATGCAACCCCTTACCGGTGGTGTCTGAGTTGGAGGGTAGAAGGTTTGAAGACAGGCCAAGGAAAAGGTTCAGCTCCCAGCCCCCCGTTAAGGTTGGTGAAAGATACAGGGTAAAAATTGAGGCCATGGGAAAGGCCGGGGATGGTATCGCCAGAATTAAAGGGTTTGTTATCTTCGTGCCGAAAACTCAGATTGGAGATGAGGTTGAGATTGTTATAAATAATGTGAAGCAGAAATTTGCATTCGCAGAGGTCATTGGCTAAAGATATTTTATGTTCTTGTTCTTCTGCTATTCTCTTATTTATCAGAAAACCTTATATTCTGTTTAGGTTAAAAAATCACGTGGACTAGGGAGGAGCACTGAGAGGGAGCTTAAATGGCGGTTGTTATTGTAACAGGCCGGGGAGGTGCAGGAAAAACCACAACAACAGCCAATCTGAGTGCTTATTTTGCCGGCCGGGAATACCGTGCACTCGCAATTGATGGAGACCTGTACCTGCCTAACCTTGGCTTTCATTTTGCACTTGAGAATGTTAAATACACCGTTCATTCGGTCTTGAAGGACCCCAATATGGATCCCGAGTGGGCAATTTATAAACACCCAGATACAGGGGTCTATGTTATGCCGGGCAGCACAAATCTCCAGGATGTCCTTGGAATCTCCCCCAAAAGACTCAGGGACATAGTGGAGGACATGAAGTATAAGTTCGGTGTCGTATTCGTGGATTCTCCAACGGGTGTTCCCTTCGATACACTGCCCACCTTTGAGGTGGCAAATTACCAGCTCATAGTCGTTGAGATTGAGAGATCCCCCATTTACTCCTTTGAGGTTATGGTGAAAAATGAGGTTGAGAAGCTGAAGGCACTGGGGGATGAATACGGCCTTAAAATCGGAGTCATTTTGAACAAAATAAGGGAATCACAGGATGTTGTGAATGATATAATAGAGGCCGTGGAGGAGGATTTAAACGTCCCTGTTCTGGGCGCAATTCCATTCGATGATACGGTTCCTTCTTCAATAAACGTGGGAGTTCCCGTGATCCGATACAGGCCCAGGAGTTATGCAGGGATTGCATTTAAAGAGGCGGGGCAGATTCTTGAGGAATGGATGTTTGGATGAGGAGGTGCCTCCATGAAGATCGAGGAGATTGTTGAGAAAGTTGCCGGCGGAGAGATAAAGCTCCACCAGGTTGAAAAGTACACAAACGGAGATAAGAAACTCGCCACTGAAATAAGGAGGAGGGCACTTGAAAAGAAGCTTGGAGTCAGCCTTGAGAACATAGGGCACTACTCCATTGACCCCGACAAAGTAATAGGCAAGAACATTGAGAACATGATAGGTGTCGTTCAGATACCGATGGGCGTCGCCGGGCCGCTCAGGATTAACGGCGAGTACGCAAAGGGCGAGTTCTACATACCGCTCGCAACCACCGAGGGCGCACTCGTTGCCTCAGTAAACAGGGGCTGTTCCGCCCTCACCGCCGCGGGAGGCGTCAAGACGACTATAATTGGCGACAAGATGACCCGGGCACCGCTCCTCAAGTGCCCCGACGCGAGGAGGGCAAGGGAGGTTGCGGAGTGGGTTAGGGCCAACATCGAGTACCTCCAGGAGAAGGCCGTGAGCAAGGTCACCAGACACGGGAAGCTGCGCGACGTTAAGCCCTACATCGTCGGCAACAACCTCTACCTCCGCTTCGAGTTCGAGACCGGCGATGCCATGGGCATGAACATGGTGACGATATCAAGTGAGGAGATAATGAAGGTCATCGAGGAGCACTTTCCGGACGTGAGATACCTCGCGCTTTCGGGCAACCTGTGTGTGGACAAGAAGCCGAACGCCATGAACTTCATCAACGGAAGGGGGAAGACCGTCATAGCCGAGGCTGTAATCCCGAGGGAGATTGTGGAGAAGAAGCTGAAGACGACGCCGGAGCTCATAGCCGAGGTCAACTACAGGAAGAACCTCGTAGGTTCGGCTCAGGCTGGCTCCTACGGCTTCAACGCCCATTTCGCCAATATAGTCGGGGCAATATTCCTCGCCACCGGCCAGGACGAGGCGCAGATTACCGAAGGCTCGCACGGCATAACCCTCGCCGAGGTCACTCCCGAGGGAGACCTCTACGTAAGCGTCACCATGCCGAGCCTTGAGATAGGCACAGTCGGCGGAGGAACCCGTGTTCCGACCCAGAGGGAAGCGTTGAGCATAATGGGCGTCGCCGGCGGTGGGGAGCCAGCGGGAACCAACGCCAGGAAGTTCGCGGAGATAGTGGCAGGTGCAGTTTTAGCTGGAGAACTCTCACTTCTGGCGGCAATAGCGGCGAAGCACCTGGCGAAGGCCCACAAGGAGCTCGGACGCTAAAGGGAGACCTCAATCACCTTCCCCTTCCTTTTTGAAGCTCTGTACATCTTTCTGACGGTCTTTTCATCGAGCTCGTTGATGTATGTTTTCATCTGCCTCGGCCCGAAGAGGTATTCGACGGTTGAAACGACCGCACCGAGAAGAACCACCGCCCAGAGACCGAGATGGAAGTAATCCCCAGCGGAAACGATGATGAGGGATGCTATAGCATCTATGATGAAGCGCCACTTCCTGCCCTTCCTCCTGAGGCCCCCTCCGGTGAGCCTCTCAATGTCGTTTTCAGCAAGGGCATCGAAGAACTTTTTGAGTCCCCGTCTGGGAACTACAAAAACCCCCGGAAAGGCGTCGTTGATCAGGACGAGCTCCTCCTCAATTGGAAGGACGAATACATGGCGGTTTTCGCTCCTGAGGTCAATAACGAGAAGTCCCCCGTTCCTTTCCGGAGGCTGAATGACGGAGAAGCTCCCGGGAGAGGGGTTCCTGAACTCAAGGGCCGAAGGAAAGGCCTCTCTAACCCTCTCCGGAGGAACATTCAGCTCGTAGTAGAAAACAGGCACGACGTTTATGAGCCCCATGGAAAAGAAAACAACTTCATACCTTAAAAATTTTATTGATCAATCCGGGAAGATCTGGAGCGTCCCACCGCTAAACACTCTTTTCTCCTGCGCGCTTTATCCTTACCACCATGATTCTTCCGCCGGGTTTTGGAACAGGGATGACTTTAACGCCCTTGAGGTAAAGCACGGAGAACGGGTAATCTACTATCATGAAGAGGATGAACGCCATCACACCCACAATCACACTCTGTACAATGCCGCTCTCAAACCCCATGAGGGCTGAGAGCACCATGCTCCCAATGAAGCTGATGATGAAGTTCACGAGGGATCTGTGTTTGTGCCTGGCCCCTGAGATTCTCTTTTCAACTATCATCCGCAGGAGGGCCTCAAGTCCCTCCTCACTGCCCACCTCAAAACCGATGGCAAACTCGGGCTTCATCAGGTCTTCAACATCAAATATCTCTCCTGTTGAAAAGATGTAGAATACCCTGCCGAGCTCACCCCTGACTTCCAGAATTGTGATAAAATTGCCCTCCCTGTAAAAGATACCCGGATCAGGGTTAATGAAATCCGGATCAGGGTCTGCCAGCCTCCTGAAGCTAATTCCCTTTGAGGACAAATAGGCCTCCACCTCCCGCATGCCGGTGGAGACGTGGTCAAATCGAAAGCAGGCGTAAACACACCTCTTCTTTTTGCGAAAAATGCGGAATGCTCTGGTAATGCTTCTCATATTCCCCCACCATCTCAGCGTTTCTTCTTTTTGTACCCTCTCCTGAACCCCTCTATCAGACCTGAAAGCAGAAAAACCAGAGGAAGGAGATTACTGACCCATCCGGCCTGATCATTTTTATAGCCGAAGTAGCTCAACACAAAAAAGCCTCCCCACAGAATAATCTGAAGAACGGTGGAGATTTTATTTACGCTCCATTTCCTGTGAGCCTTTCCCTCCGCAATCTCTCTGAGAACCGCCTCCAGACCCTTCTCCTTCCCGATTTCATATTCATATGCCACCTTCGGTTTTTCAATGTTTTCCACGACCGGAGCTATGTAGAACCACCTGCTCAGCTCATCCCGGAGCTCTATGATATAGACCTTTCTGGAACTTCTCAGAATACTCCTGGAATTTTCAAAAAGGCTGTACTCATCGGGATTCACAAGCCTGACGAAGTGCTTCAGATGCCTCTCCATTTCTCTCGCATATGCACTCATCGGCTGGTTCCGGAGCTCAAAGAGATAATAGATGACTTTCATCTTTTCTGCCATGGTTCCCACGATAAAAGGTAAAACGAGAAATTTAAAAACTTAACTCAACCGCTCAGCTCCTGAATCTTTTTCCTCACGAGCGAGCTGACGAGCTTTCCGTCCGCCCTTCCGCGGAGCCTTGCCATGGCCCTTCCCATGATCATGCCCATCGCCCCCATTCCCTTGGCCTTTATGACTTCTATGTGGGCCTGAACAACCTCGTCTATTATCCTCTCGACCTCTTCCTCGCTGAGGAGCGTCAGGCCTTTCTCTTCCGCGACCTGTTTAGCGGTCTTCTCGGGGTTCTTTGCGAGCTCCTTGAATATCTCCTCGAAGGCCTCCTTGACTATCTTGCCCCTGAGGTAGAGGTCAAAGGCTTCCCTGATGTGTTCATCACTTATGTTCTCAATGGGCACTTCCTTTTTGAGTCCCTTGAGCACAACTACGAGAATTGAGGCAGCTAGGGACGGCTTGACACCTTTTCCGATTAGCTCCTCAAAGAGCTCGTCGCGTTCGTCGTTCACGAGGGTTTCTGCTAAGCTTCTGTCTATTCCGTACTCCCTCACATAGCGTTCAACGCGCTCCTGCGGCAGTTCGGGAAGATTTGCAAGTATCTCACTTTTCATCTCGTCCGTTATCAGTATCGGGGGTATGTCCGTCTCGGGGTACATCCGGGCCTTGCCCGGGAGCGGGCGCATGTACTGGGTGTTCCCGTCCGGTAGGGCCCTTCTCGTCTCCTCAGGCACGCCTTCAATTGCTTCCCTCGCCCTCTTAAGAACCTCGCGGAGGGCGTTCTTTGCAGTCTCTTCATCAGCGGCAACCAAGACGAAGGCGTCTTCCTCTCCAAGGCCAAGTTTTTCGATAACCACATTAACCTCTAATTCTGTAATTCCATAGTTCGGCAGTTCATCGATGTGGAAGATACCTTTCACGTACTTCTTGGCCCTGTCGGCCATCTCCGTTCCGAGTCTCCTTCCGGGCTGTATCTCCCTACCGATAAGCCCCCTGAACTTGGGAAGTTTAACGGCAAGAACCTTTCCACACCTCTTTATGGTTCTCGCTATTATCTTCGAGCCGGTGTTTTCGAATATATCCGTGACATCGTGGAACTCCTCCTTTATTTCTTCGGGTTTAACGCCGCGCTTTCTGAGCTCGTCCCTTATCGCGAGAAGGTTGAGCTGCCTCTCAATCTCGCGCTCGATGATGACCGGTATCATGTCCAGCTCCTGCACACCTTTAATCTCGACCCTTGCCCCACCCCTGATGGAGACGTTCAGGTCTTGCCTGATGGTTCCGAGGCCGCGCTTGACCTTCCTCGTCGCCCTCAGAGCATCGCCTATGTACTTGGCGACGACCTTTGCCTGCTCCGGGTGGTGTATGTCGGGCGTTGTTGCTATCTCAACGAGAGGGATTCCAAGGCG
>JALSON010000311.1 GCA_026986455.1 Thermococcaceae archaeon
TGCCTGGCCACTTCTCTTCCATCTTTAAGGTAGACCAGTGTCGGGACGTTGAATATCTCGAACTCGTTCACCAGCCCGTTCCACTCGTCCGCGTTTATGTGAACCACGGTAATCTCCGGAAACTCCGCACTGAGCTCTTCCATGAAGCTCTCGACTATCCTGCACGGTGGACAGCCGGGGATGGAGAACCACAGCACGACTTTTCCGTCCCTGAAGTCAAACCTTCCGTCATACTCAACTATCAATCTCCTCACCTCCGGGAAATAAAAGGAAAGGGCTCAGATCTTAGCCCTCTTCAGCAGGAGCGAGTTGCTCACGACGCTGACACTGCTTATCGCCATTGCTCCAGCCGCCCACTCCGGCCTGAAGACTATCCCGAAGAGCGGGAAGAGCACCCCTGCTGCCACCGGTATCAGGATTGTGTTGTATATCATCGCCCAGAAGAAGTTCTGCTTTATCTTTGAGAGCGTCTTCTGGCTGAGCTTTATTGCCTTGACGACGTCCCTTATGTCGTTCCTCATGAGCACTATCTCGCCGCTCTCCATCGCTATATCAGTTCCTGAGCTTACGGCTATGCCTATGTCCGCCTGAGCCAGTGCCGGGGCATCATTTATGCCGTCGCCGACGAAGATAACAACCTCGCCCTTCTCCTGGAGCTTCTTGACCTCGTTGGCCTTGTCCTGCGGGAGCACCTCGGCAAGGACGTAGTCTATGTTCAGCTGCTTTGCTATGGCATTGGCCGTTCTCCTGTTGTCGCCCGTTATCATGCCGACCTTCTTGCCCATCCTGTGGAGCTCCTCTATTGCCTCCTTTGCGTTCTCCTTGATGGTGTCCGCTATTCCAATAACACCGGCTATCCTGCCGTCTATGACTATGAGTATGGCAGTCTTCGCTTCGTCCTCAAGCCTGTGGAGGGTATCTTCAATATCCTCAATCGGGTACCCTGCCTCCCTGAGGAGCTTCCTGTTGCCCGCGAGGATTTCCCTTCCTCTGACCTTAGCTTTGACACCCTTGCCGGTTATGGCCTCGAACTCCTCCGGTTCTTCAAGCTCAAGGCCGAGCTCCTGGGCCTTCCTCACTATGGCCTCACCAAGCGGGTGCTCGGAGCGCTTCTCGGCAGAGGCGACGAGCCTTATGAGCTCCTTCTCGTCCATGCCAAAGGTTATGACATCAGTAACCTCAGGCTTCCCCTTTGTGAGGGTCCCTGTCTTGTCGAAGAGCACCACCGTTGCCTTCCTCGCTATCTCAAGCACTTCACCGTTCTTGATGAGTATGCCGAGCTCGGCCCCCTTGCCCATTCCAACGGTTAAGGCGGTTGGTGTCGCCAGGCCGAATGCACAGGGGCACGCTATGACGAGGACGCTGATGAGCGTTGTGAATGCAAAGATGAGGGGTTCTTTGGCTATGAACGCCCAGTACACGAAGGAGAGTATTGCTACTGTAAGAACCACCGGGATGAAGTAGGTTATTATTCTGTCTGCTATCCTCTGTATGGGCGGCCTGGTGTTCTGGGCCTCCTCAACGAGCTTGATGATCTGCGCCAGAACCGTGTCGCCACCGACCCTCTCTGCCCTAATCTTCAGCACGGAGTTCCCGTTTATTGTCCCTCCGATTACCTCGTCGCCCCTCCGCTTCATGTCGGGAATGGGCTCACCTGTTATCATGGACTCGTCAACGTAGCTCTCGCCCTCGATGACGACACCGTCAACCGGTATCTTCTCTCCCGGCTTGACTATTACTATGTCGCCAACCTTGACCTGACTGACGGGAACCTCTATCTCCTTCCCGTCCCTTATCACGGTTGCTGTCTTCGCCTGGAGCCCCATGAGCTTTTTAATCGCTTCACTCGTCCTTCCCTTTGCCATGTGCTCAAGGTACCTGCCCAGGAGCAGGAAGGCCAGCAGCAGTACACTTGCCTCATAGAAGTTGTAGTCTCTTGGAAGAACGCCCACTGTTGCGAGCACGCTTGCGATGTAAGCGGAACCGACGCCCATGAAGTACATGACATCCATGTTGAGCGTCCTGTGTCCGAGTGACCGGATGGCCTTGAGGAATATGTCCCTTCCAGAATAAGCTATCACAGGCGTGGCAAGGGCAAACTGTATCCAGAGCATGTAAGGTATCTCAAAGTTAAGGCCAAGGAGCCACCTGTAGGTCATGAACGTTATTATGCCCCCAAACGTCCAGGCCACGACGAGCTTCTTCTTCATGCCCTTCAGATACCTCTCCCTCGCCTCCCTTTCTATATCTATGCTCTCCTCACCCTCAACGCCAAGGAACTGATAGCCAAATTCTTCGATGGTCTTCTGGATGTCCTCCATGTTCACAGCCGCCGGATCGTAGCTTACGGTGGCCTTCTCGGTGGCGAGGTTTACCTTGACGTCCATGACACCGGGCAGCTCCTTAAGGGCAGTCTCTATCGTCCTGACACATGACGCACATGTCATGCCGCCGATTTTGATTATCGCGTCCCTCTTTTCCCTGACGACCCCGTAGCCAACGCTCTCGATGGCCTTGATTATCTGGGTTATGCTAACCTTTGACTCATCGAATTTAACGGAAGCGTTTTCGGTCGCAAGGTTCACCCTGGCATCCTTCACGCCCTCCAGCTCTTTAAGCGCCAGCTCTATTGTTCTGGCGCACGATGCGCAGCTCATTCCGGTAATTTTGATATTGATTTCCATAAACTTCACCTCTGATGGACGTTTATACAGAAAGGTTATTGAAGTTATTTTTTGACAAAATGTAAAGTGCAAAAGGAAAACTTTTATAGTTTGGAAGAGATAGATGGGATGGTGATGGAAATGAAAATAGACGACCTGGATTTAAAGCTTATCTACCTCCTGATGGACAACTCACGCCTGAGCATATCGGAGCTTGCCGAGCGGCTCGGTGTAAGCAGGCCAACGGTCAAATCAAGGCTTGACAGGCTTGAAAAAGATAGAATAATCCAGGGGTATACCATCAAACTAAACCCCGAGCTCCTGAGGGCCCACAACGTCGTGGCGCTCATCATAAAAACCAGCGAGCCTGAAAAGCTGCAGGAATTTGAGGAAATCATCGAAATAAACCGCTTCACCAGCAGGAAGTACCTCATAAAGGTGGCAGTCGAGGACATGGAGCAGCTCAGAAACGTCATTGAGGGGGCTGGCTTCGAGGTTATCGAGATAATGCCTGTTCTTGAGAGCGTTGAAAGAACAAGCCCGCCGAAGGTCAAGATACCCTTCAAGTGCGACTACTGCGGAAAGGAAATAATCGAAGAGCCGATAGTCTACAAGTACCGCAACAGGGTTTACTTCTTCTGCTGCCCAACCTGCCTGAGGGAGTTCAAGAGAACGAGGGAGAACATAGAAAAGTTTAGACTAAAGGAAGAGAACAAGATAGAGCACGCTCACGAGCACGAGCACAACGCCCATAACTAAATCCCCCTTTCCGCTTACGGAAGAAAATCTATCCACGGCCCTTCCGAGCCTTGCGTATCTGCTTCCGTAGTGGAAGCCCAGCGTAATGAGGGCAAAGGGAACCACCGAGATTCCTATGAACACCATTAGGAGAGCCGCTGTGGTGCCCGGCGAGAAGCGGCCCGAAAGCAGGGAGCTCACGAGGAGATACGACGGCAGCACGCATGAGAGCGAGAGAAACGCCATTGCCCCTCCAACCACAAAGGCGGCCGGTGGTGAGGTTGCCTTCTCAAGCACCCTGTTGCTCTTCTCCCTTAGCGGGCTCGAAAGGGCTATTCTCACGTAGCCCAGTGCCGACAGGATTTTGTACACGCCAACTGCGATGCCGAAGGCCACGACGAAGTACCTCAAAAAGGGAATCTTCGTGTGCAGGTTCATCAGGGCCGATGCTATTATGCTGTAGCCCAGGAAAGCCCCTATGGTAAAGGCAAAACCAACACTGAGAACCTTCCGTTCCTCAACAATTGCTATCATAGAGAGCAGAAAGACTATCATCAGAAAAATCGAGGGTCTCAGGGCGTTCAGTATTCCCAGCGCCACTATTGAGAACGTTACCCCCGTAAACTCGGCGATCGGCTCGGCGAGAACACTTCCAGCCGTCAGCCCGAGCAAAAGGGAACCCAGAATTGGTAGAGCAAACTTCCTCATCGCCACCACCATCAGTGCTCCATTGAAGGAGTGCCCGTGCGCACTATCTCGACCGCTGAACCACCCTTCACTGCAATGCTCACCCTATCTCCCCTTGTTGAGAGGCACGGAACTTCTGTGGGATGAGTGTAACGCACCTTCAAAACCTCCCCTCCAGCGTCTATAACCGCCGTGCATGTTAGCTCCATATAGTCCTCGCTCGGCGTGCAGTCCCTGTCCGCCAGAACGAGGGCGTTCTGCACTTTAACGGGCTTCCCCTCAACAAGATAGCCGGTGAAAACATCACCCTTCGAACCGCCCACCGCAAGATAATACGACAGGAGAAGCGCAGAAATTATGATGAGGCCAAAAATAGAAATCCGCCTCATACCTCCATCTCCTCCGAAATCATGGATGAAAAGGAAAAATCATTCATCATTTTCATCTTCATCTTCGATTCCCATGCTCCTCTCACAGTACTCGTGCATCTCCGTCCAGTTGCCGGCCATGTACTTCTCCATTACCGGCTCCCTCTCATCATGCATCCCTGTAAAGTTCCCGCTTTTCATGTAATTCTCCATCTGGTCATGCATTTCATCGTCCATCATGCCCATGTGCATGGGCCCGAAGCCGCCTATTCTCTCCGTCATGTTGAATCCGCCGCTGTGTGCTATTCCGAGGGGAACCGCTATGAGAGCTCCAACTATGAACCCGATCAACAATGATTTCCACTCCATTCCACATCACCTTTTGCTGTTTTCCGTTATACACTCGGGGGGAAAGGCTAATAGGCTTATTATTTCCAATATGTGAATTTCATCTGACTGGACTTCACAGAATGAAGGGATAAGCTTAATTCAAAGTTTACACAATGTATAAAGCGTGAAGAAAATGACGGATACTGCAGGGAAATATGACAGATTTTCAGGGTTTTATGACTCATTTGAGGCGCTGATTGAAAGGAGAGCTTTCTCAAAATACAGAAAGAGGGCTTTAAGCTTGGCTAAAGGTAAAGTTCTTGAAATCGGCGTCGGGACGGGCAAAAATCTACCCTACTACCCCGAAGACGTCGAGGTCACCGGCATAGACTTCAGCAGAGGGATGCTCGAAAAGGCGGAGAGGAGAAGAGAGCTCGGCCTGAAGAACGTTAAGCTAATGCTCATGGACGCCCAAAATCTGGAGTTCGGGGACAATACGTTTGACACCGTCGTTAGCACCTTCGTCTTCTGCACGGTTCCGGATCCGGTAAAAGGGTTGGAGGAAGCGTATAGAGTTTTAAAGCCAGGGGGGAGGGCCATATTTTTGGAGCACATGAAAAGCAAATCAAAGCTTTTGAACGTCCCCCTCTACCTTATGGATCCCGTGATGAGGGCACTCACGGGAACATCCATGGTGCGGGAGACGCAGAAGAACATCGAAAAGGCGGGCTTTAAGATAGAGCGCGTTGAAAACCTGTTTTTTGACATTGTGAGGCTGATCATTGCCACAAAGCCTTCGGGTGATTGAGATGATAGCGAGAAAGAACCTGTTCCATGATAAGGGGAGGGTCGTTATAAGCGTTGGAGGAGTGGCCCTCTCCGTAACGCTGGTTATAATACTCCTTGGAGTGTACTACGGCATGATGACCCTCGGCACGAACTACATCGTGAACACAAACGCCGACCTCTGGGTGGGGCAGGAGGGCATACACGACCTCTGGCACACATACTCGCTCCTCCCAAGAGGGCTCGGTGATGAGATAAAAAGCGTGGACGGCGTTGAGAGCGTTCACGAGCTCATAGGAAGGGCGGTTCAGATAGAGGTGCCAGGAACCGGGGCAAAAAAGACCGTGTACATAGTGGGCTTTGACCCGGCGAGCGGGGTCGGCGGCCCGTGGGACATCATGAAGGGGAGCAGGGAGATAAAAAATGGGGAAGCCATCGTTGACCACGTCTTCTTTGTCAGGAACAATTTAAAGCTCGGCGACACCATTAAGGTGGGAGAGAAGGAGCTCAGGATAGTGGGGGTCTCAAAGGGGACGTTTGCGGTTGTTTATCCCTACATCTTCGTAACCACCGAGGATGCCGCCGAGATATTCGGGACGACACAGTATGTGAACTACTACCTGGTGGAGCTCTCCGGCGACAGGCCGGCCACCGAGGTGGCAAAGGACATCACCGACAGGCTGAAGGAGAAGGGGATGGCGGTTGAGATACTCACGAAGGAGAGGTTCATCCAGAACCACAAAGACGTGATAAACGAGAGCTTCAACTCCATACTCTTCCCGCTGGTGTTCATAGGGTTCATAATTGGAGCGGCGGTCATAGGGCTCACGCTTTACACCATGACGATGGAGAAGATGAGGGAATACGCAATACTGAAGGCAATCGGAGCGCAGAATAGGTTTTTGAGGAAGATCGTCTTCCAACAGGCGGTTATAATAACCTTCCTTGGCTTTGCCGTGGGCATAGGGCTTTCCCTGCTCGCGACAACGTTCGTCCCGAGGTTTGCCCCCGAGTTCTTTGTGGAGATGAACTCCGCCACGGTTGGGATAACCTTCGCGGCAGTCATCGGTATAGGTTTGCTGGCGCCGCTGATCCCGATAAGGAGGCTAAACAAAGTTGACCCGGTGGTGGTCTTCAATGCCTGAGATTCTGATTAAAGCCACAAATCTGACGAAAATCTACGGCTCGGGAAGGACGGCGGTTAAAGCGGTGGACAACGTTTCATTAACCCTGAAAAGGGGAGAGGTCGTCCTGCTTATGGGCCCCTCGGGTTCCGGAAAAACGACGCTCTTAACCCTGCTGAGCGGACTTTTAAGGCCCACCTCGGGAAGCATAAGGATATATTCGTCATTCCATGCATCGCGTAAGTTCCCGATTTCAGCACATGGATGGGTCGAACTGACCGAATTGAACCAGGATGAGCTCGCAAAGCTCAGGCTGGAGAAGATGGGCTTCATATTCCAGCACTTCAATTTGCTCTCCTCGCTGACGGCGCTGGAGAACGTCATGGTGCCCCTCCTGATCAGGGGGGTGAATAAGAAGGAAGCAAGGGAGAGAGCAAAGCGTCTGCTCGTTGAACTCGGGCTGGAGGACAGATTGAACAGCAAACCGGAGAAGCTTTCCGGGGGCGAGCAGCAGAGGGTCTCCATCGCGAGGGCTCTCATAACCGACCCGGACATTATAATAGCGGACGAGCCGACGGCAAACCTTGATTCAAAGAATGGAAGGGAAGTAATAGAGCTCATCCACGACAGGGCGAAGAGGGATGGAAAAGGCGTCATAATCGCCACGCACGACCCGAGAATAGTTGACTTCGCGGACAGGATACTCTACATGGAGGACGGGGTGATATACGAGAAGGACAGCTCGCAGGCGAGGAAGCTGCTGCTGTTCAAAGAGGGGAGAGTCCTGGCTAAGGGCATGGGAACAAAAGTGTGTAAAGACTTAAAGCCACTTATACACCTTTTATTCTAAACCTTTTGTTAAATAACGGCGAATTATTTTCGATTTTCCGTAAAGAAGGCATATGCTTACCGAAAGATATATATACACTCCTACCCAATATCGGGTAGGTGATGGGTAAAAATGGCAGAAAGTTACACAAAATTGGGTATTTATGATGACATCGTTCAGACAATAGGCAGCACCCCCCTGGTGAGGCTGAGGAAGATAGAGAGATACTTCAACCTCAAAAACGAGCTCTACGCCAAGGTGGAGTTCTTCAACCCCGGGGGGAGCATAAAGGACAGGATAGGCAAGTACATGATAGAAGGCGCCAAAAAGGAGGGAAAAATCGTCGAGGGCGGCGTGATAGTCGAGCCAACCTCGGGCAATACCGGCGTTGGCCTCGCCCTTGTAGCGGCCGACGAGGGCTACATGACGGTCTTCACGATGCCGGACAAGATGAGCACCGAGAAGGAGCTCCTCCTAAAGGCCATGGGCGCCTTCGTCATTAGAACGCCCACCGCCGTTGCTCCGGGCGACCCGAACTCCTACTACAAGGTGGCCGAGGCGGTGAGGAACCTCATCTGG
>JALSON010000312.1 GCA_026986455.1 Thermococcaceae archaeon
CCGCGACCCTTCATTCGTTCGTGGGATCAAAGGCGGTCTGGAAGCCGGAGTATTTGAGGGAGCTCATCGTGAGCAGGTGCTCCCCTTCCAACATCGGGTTGAGCGCCATAGCGGGAGTTCTCAGGGAGATAACGGAAGGTGACGACATAGGGCTCTATCTGGAGCTTGGAGAAGGGAGGGTTATAAAAGCGCCGATAGCTCCGGGTGTTTTCAAGAAGGTCGGGATAAAGGGCTTTAGAGAGCTGGAGCTCGGAGAGGAGGTCGAGGTGAAAACATCCCCCTCCCTCTTTGCGCTGGATGGTGAGAGGGAGACCGAGGTGAGAGGCGAGATAAAGGCAAAGGTTACGAGAAACGGGCCGAGGGTTATAGACTACAGGAAAACGCTGAAGATTGCAGCGGAAAGGGGATTCTTTGAGGATTAATCCGGAGCCATGGAATTAGCCCAGAATGTCCTTTATTTTCTCCTCGAGCTTTCTTCTCCTGATTTTTGGCGGTTTCTCAAGGTTCCACTCTTTTCTTGAGTATTTCTCGCGATAGAGCAGTCTGGCGAGTTCCATCTCTTTCTCCGTCGGTTCATCGAAATAATACCCCGAGGAAAGAACTTTCGAGTAGCCTCGGATTAGGGATTCGATGACATCCTCCCGGGTGACCTCTATAAATTCGGAGAGATCCGCCACCCTGTACTTGACGGGGTCTATTGAGGGCTTGATATTCCGCGGTATTTTGAGGAGGGATTTAAGCTTCTTTAAGTTGGCATTTACCAGAATTGAGCCGTGAAGGAAGAGAACGCCCCACTTTATGCTCCCTGCGGTTCCCGAGATTTTCCTCCCTTTAAAAACAATATCGCTCGTGTTTCTGAGCTCCGCTCCTATCCCCAGCCCTTCCAGAGCAGTGAGGGTTCCCCTTAACAGGGTGCCGTAGAGGTAGGAGATTGGAAATTTTACCTCTCTCTTCAGGGTTATCGAATAGTTTATGCAGCCCCTGTCATGATAGACCGTCCCTCCGCCCGTAAAACGCCTTATTATGGGGAACCCCTCCCTTCTGGCTTCGATTAAATTAATGTCCTCCTCCGGGTCTCTAAAATAACCCGGAACAAGGGCTTTAGCGTTAATCCATATCCTCAACGTGTCGGGAATCAGGTTTCTGCTCCTTGCCCTTGCGAGGGCTTCCTCAAATGCAAGGTTAAAGCGGGGGTCAGGATGTTCAAAGGTTAGAACTCTCAGGGGCATAATTGAAATACGGAGCTCATTGACTATAAACCTAACGTGAATGGGGCGTGTCTAAAAGTTAAAGCTGGGGGTTGTTTCCGTGAGCGTTTGGAGTTTTTGCATCGTTAGAGTGCATCTTCCTCCTCCACATACAAAGTCATAGACACACCCAGCGTGAATGAAAGGTTCTTATATTCCAGGGACGATTTTTGGTGGGGCCGCGATGAAGAGAATGCACCTCCTCTGAAAGTTGAAACCGAAAGATGAGGAGACGCCCACGGGCGGAGCGGCTATTTCATGTCCTCAACATGGAGAAACAGGCATTTGAGATATTCGGTGTCCTTGGATGCCATGAGTATGGGATGATCAGGGGCCTGAACGCGGTAGGGCTCCACCAGCCTGAGGAACTTCTTTGCCTTGGCCGCAGCTGCAATAACCATGTCCTTGAAGGTCTGCATATCAACATGCTGGGAGCAGGAGCATGTAACAAGAAGGCCGCCCTCCCTGACGAGCTTCATGCCCGCCTGATTGACGTTGAAGTATGCCCTCAGGCCACGCTTTAAGTCCTTCTCGTGCTGGACAAAGGCCGGCGGGTCAATGACAACGACGTCAAACTTCT
>JALSON010000313.1 GCA_026986455.1 Thermococcaceae archaeon
ATATTTTAAAATCGCTCGTCTTCCTCATCTCGTCAAATATCGTGTAGTCCGGCCTCACGAGGAGGAGGATATCGCCTGTTTTTTCCATCCTTCCGCTCAGTGCGGTGTACTGGGTAATCTCCTCCCCCACCTGCAGATCCCTTGGCTTCTCCATTGTTTTGACTATCCTGCCCATTGAAGCATACCACTCCGCCAGTGCCTGGGCAAATGTCGTCTTGCCCTCTCCGGGGGCTCCTGCTATAATTATGCCCTGAGCCCTGTCTTTGAGCCTTTCAAGGAGCTTCTCTGAGAGGCTGTAGTGCTCAATGCTGAGCTTTATAATCGGCCTGACGGCGGTTATCTCAATCCTGTCAGCGAAGGGTGGCCTGGCTATTACTATACGGTAGTTTCTGAGCTGAACAACAGTTGCACCCGGTTCATCGAGCTCGATAAATGATTCAGGGTCTCTCTTTGCCCTCTCCACTATATCATCCGCTATCTCTTCAAGCTCTTTATCCGTAAGTATATCACCGCTTATCGGAACCAGCTTCCATTCCCCGGGTCTTCCCTTTTTCGCTAAAGGTGCTATACCGGCCTTCAGGTGGACGCTCATGGTGGCTTCATCAAAAAAGTCCTCCAGACGGTGTTTCACTTCCTTTCTGGCTTTCAGGTAAATAACGTCTATTCCCTTTGCTATTGCGATGTCCCTCTGTATCTGGTCACCCGTGATGAGCGTAGCCTTCAGCTCCTTTGCGGTTTCCCTGATCATGTTGTCTATTTCCCCGGATTTAGCTTTGCTGATCTGCCATGGTTCGGGCCTGTTTCCGTAGAACTCAAGGAGGAGTTCGCCGTTCTCTGCCATTTTCCTCAGTTTTTTAAGCTCTTCCAGCCCCACATGCCCGATGGCTTTCCCCTCATTTGCCTGATGCTCAATCTCAGCAACAACAGCTTCAGGTATTATGAGCTTGATCTTTTCTTCCTTCCCTATACCTCTGAGGAACTGTATTAGCCGCCCGTCCACAATTACACTCGTATCAGCAACAAATATTCTCATCTTTCTCACCTCTTAACCCCAAGAACTCTCCCACATCCTTTTCTGTTTATAAGCTTTTGGTAAAGGTTCATAAAGGTTTAGATATCAGTACTTAATCAGGTGGGAATATGGGCAGGATTATATCCATAGCATCGGGAAAGGGTGGAACTGGCAAGACCACGATCACTGCGAATCTTGCTATCGCTCTCGGCAAAAAGGGACAGAGGGTCTGTGCTATTGATGCCGACCTTACGATGGCCAATTTAAGCCTTGTCATGGGAATCGATGATGCTGATGTCACCATTCACGACGTTCTCGCGGGAGAGGCTGAGATAACCGATGCCATATACTCAACTTCATATGAAAATGTGACCCTTATTCCGGCCTCGGTTGACTGGGAGCATGTTATGAAGGCTGATCCAAGAAAGCTCCCGGAGGTAATCAAATCCCTGAAAAATGACTTCGACTTTATACTTATAGACTGCCCCGCAGGCCTTCAGATGGACGCCATGAATGCCATGCTCAGCGGTGAGGAGGTGATCCTGGTTACAAATCCCGAGATCTCGTGCATAACGGACACGATGAAGGTGGCCATTATTCTGAGAAAAGCGGGGCTGGCTGTCCTTGGATTTGTCTTTAACAGATACGGCAGGAGCAGGAACGATATCCCACCGGATGCTGCGGAGGAGGTCATGGAGATACCCCTCCTTGTCATAGTACCTGAGGATCCTGCGGTGAGGGAAGCCACCCTCGAAGGGACTCCTGTTGTTGAGTACAAGCCCAATTCACCAGGTGCTAAGGCATTTATTAAG
>JALSON010000314.1 GCA_026986455.1 Thermococcaceae archaeon
TTTATTAAGCTTGCAGAGGAGGTAATAAGGATAGCGGGCTTTAAAGCCAGGGTGATGTATTGATGCTGATTGTCTTTCTTGGAACCGCAGGAAGCGGAAAGAGCACCCTAACAGGGGAATTTGGAAAATATCTTGAAACTGAAGGCTACAATGTTGCCTATGTGAATCTGGATACCGGTGTTAGAAGCCTGATTTACATGCCCGATATTGATGTCAGGGAGAGCATCACTGTGGATGAGATAATGAAAGAGGGTTACGGCCCAAATGGGGCTATTGTGGAGAGTTATGATAGGCTTATGGAGCATCTTGAGCATTATTCCACCTCAATTGCAGAGCTTGAGAGAAAAAATGATTATGTACTCATAGATACCCCCGGCCAGATGGAAACCTTTCTTTTTCATGAATTTGGCTGGAGGATTATGGAAAACCTCGATGCCCCGCTGGTTGTTTATCTTTTTGATCCCGGAATTCTGAGGAGGCTTTATGATTTCTGCTTTGTGCGCTTTTTTGCCATCTTAATAGAGCTAAGGCTCGGCTCTGCTGTAGTTCCTGTCCTGAATAAAATTGACACTGTTGATAATCTGGACGGATACAGGAGGTATCTGGAGGATATGGGTTCTCTGACATCGCGCCTGAAGTTTGATCCCTCAATGCAGGGCTACCTGGCATATAAGCTGTGCCTGACATTCCCGGAGGTGGCTTCACCAACAAGAGTCCTCTACATATCCGCTAAAAGCCACAGGGGCTTTGAGGATCTGGAATCTGTGGCCCACGAGCATTACTGTACATGTGGCGATTTAACGTAGATAATACGCCCGGAATGTTCATGTTCTTGGTGATGGGCCGGAAAACTCATCCAGAGAGGAAGAGGTAATGCTTTTTAGCTTTAAAAACCAGATGCCCGTGGTGAGAGAATTGTGTCTGATAGCGGGAGGAATTGGTTCCGGATTAAAATCAAAGTTCATCAGGATGATTAACTCGGGCAAACACCGGGGCAGGGACTCTTTCGGGGTCTGGACTGATGAGGGGACTTTAAAAAGCTACAGCTTCTCCGAGGTGTCAGGGATACCCGATGGCAGTATAGGCCTGCTTCAGTGCAGACTCGCCATGGTGGGGTCGCCCGAGCACACCCAGCCGTTTATCAACGAACTTGCCCTCGTCCATAACGGGGAGATATACAACCATGTCCCCGTGAGGAATTATCTCCGCAGGCAGGGTGTTGGCTTCGAGAGTGATGTTGACAGCGAGGTGATACTCAGGCTGATTGAGCACCTTTTTGAGAGGGGGCTTTCCCCTCCCGATGCAGTAAGAAGAATCATGCTAATGCTGGATGGTGATTATGCTGTGGCTTTCTCGGACAGGGAGAGGATATACCTGTTCAGAGATCCGGTCGGAATAAGGCCCCTGTATTATTCCCCCGGCGGATTTTTTGCTTCCGAAAAAAAGGTTCTCTGGAGCATCGGTGAGGAGGCTTTCCCTGTTAAACCCGGTCATCTCGTCGAGCTATCAGCTGAAGGCATAAAGGTCCACAGGATCTTCAACCTGAACGAGCTGAATGGGAGGACTTTCGGATTCAGAAGGGCTGAAGAGGCTCTGATTAAATCCCTTGAGCACTCCACCCGGGTGAGATCCGGCAAAAAAGTCGGTGTCCTCTTTTCGGGCGGGCTTGACAGTTCGTTGCTGGCCTTTTTGGCATCGAAATACTCCAGCGTTGTTCTCTACACAGCGGGTGCCGAAGGGAGCCAGGATCTGGAATGGGCGAGAAGGACGAGTGAGGAGCTTGGATTAAAGCTGAGGGAGTTTGTATTTGACATTGATGACGTCGAGGAGGCTGTTGGGAAGGTTATATATGCAATAGAGGATCCAAATGCAATGAACCTGGCAATTGGGATTCCCCTCTATTTTGCCACAAAGCTTGCCTCCGAAGATGGTATCAAGGTTCTTCTGAGCGGTCAGGGAGCGGATGAGCTTTTCGGGGGATATTACAAGTACCTGAAAAGCCCCCACCTCATGGAGGAGGATATTCTGAACCTTGGTGAAAGGAATCTCGCCAGGGATGACAAAATAGCGATGCTCAACAGCGTTGAGGGACGCTTCCCATTCCTAAGCCTGAATCTGATCAGAATCGCCATGCGGATTCCGCCGGATTATAAAATCCATCTGGGTATCAGAAAGTATATCCTGAGGAAGGCCGCTATCAGGCTGGGGCTGCCCGAGGAGGTGGCCCTTAGGGAAAAGAAGGCCTGTCAGTACGGCACAAATTCCCAGAAGCTGTTGGAGAAGATTGCAAAAAGACACGGCATGAGGCTCTCATCCTATGCCAGGAGGGTTTTTGAAGAGGTTTTTAAACAGAACTAAACGTTCCCGAACATTCTTTAACTTTTGGGGGGCTCCAGTCCCATTTGAACCCTCAAATGCTAACGGAATAAAACGATTTCGTGAAAAAGCCTTAAATATTGGTTTTTCGCTAGGTGTTACTGGTGGGAAGAGATGGAATTCAGGAAAATATGGAGCTGGATGTTTATTTTCATCCTCGTCATGAGTTTGGTGAGCACGGGGCGGGTGGCGGCAGAACAGGGGATCAGTATAGTGATCCTCGTGAGCAACAATGAAGCCGATTCTGTAGTGGCCGAGAGCCTTGCGAATTTGCTCAATGTGAGTGTTGTTGTAACGCCTTGGGGAATATACAACCCCAACATCACCGCCGAGATTGTGGAGAGAATGCCGGATAAGGTTATAATAATCGGAGGGCCCGTGGCGGTGCCTGTTGAATATGAGCAGGATCTGAACAATCTCGGCATATCATATGAGAGGTGGTACGGTGCGAACAGGTATTCAACAAACATAAAGGTAATTGAGAAGGCAGAGGAGGAGTTTCCGGGCATATTCCGGGATGTGGATGTCTTCGTCGTTAACGGGAGGGATGTCGGGGCAATTCAGGCCGTGAAAAAGGCAGGCGGAAGGGTCGTTCCGATATTCGTGGATTACGGGCTTGAGAATCAGACCGAGGTTATAGGGCACCTGATAACGCCCGGACGCGTGGTAATAGTGAGAAGCCCCCTTCTGAGCCTTAATCTGATGCTGAATATCCAGGAAATTGTGGAGAGGAACGGTATTCATGTTTCGGAGGAGCAGGTTGAGGCCGGCAGAAACCTATCGTGGAGCACCATCGCAGGCACTGAGGCCCTGCTGAAGCTTGCCAAAACAACCCTTGACGACCTGAAGGTTCCGGGAGCAAGGAACATGCTTGAACTCGCAACGAGGGAGCTGGAAAAGGCCAAGACTGAATATGCCAGAGGAAATTATGAAGCGGCATACAGGTATTCCATCTATGCGAGAACCCATGCAAATGTGGTGATACTCCTTGCCGGAAAGGAGAGGAACAGGATACTCCACGGCCTCCCGAAGGTTGCCCTTGAGCATGACATTCTGCGTCTGGAGGTTCAGGTGAATGCCCTTTCAAGATCAGGGATTGATGTTAGCGACGTCCAGAACCTGCTGGCTCAGGCAAAGGCTGCACTTCAGGCAGGGGATTTGGATTCAGCCCTTGAGATACTCCGGGCCGTAAAAGAAAAGCTGAGGGCTCTGTTCATAAATGAGAAAGGGAAAATCAGGCATGAGCCTGTTGGACATGGAAGGGGAAGGAGGCCGTAGAGGAACAGATTGCTGATGTTTGCATGGTCGAGGGTAAACTTTTCACTTGAAAAAATGCACTTGAGCAGGCAACAACCTCAAAGCCTCATGCCCAGCTTTTAGACACGCCCGGCCGTAGAGCAAGGCTTTTATTTTTCCTTCCCGAGGTTCTTCTGATAACCATGAGGATTTTGATGATCGGCCACTACCCTCCCCACGGGGGAGGGATTGCAAACCACCTTGATAACCTCGTCAGAGAGCTCAGGGAGAGGCATGAGGTTCATGTCCTGACCTATGGGTCTATCGAGCCGAGGGATTTTGAGAGGGATCTGGTGCACCAGGTCTCCGTCCCGAACGTCTTTGGAATAAGGGGGACAAGCTTCTCCCTTTTAGCTTCGAGAAAGATTGTGAGGCTCCACAGAAAATTCCGGTTTGAGGTGCTTCATGCTCACTTTGTCGGCACCACGAGCTATGCAGGCCTTCTTGCAAAGAAGAGAACCGGTGTGCCCCTCGTTGTGACCGCCCATGGAAGCGACCTCGACTTCATGTCAAAGCTGCCTCTGGGCAGATATTTTGTGAAAAAAAGCCTGATGGAGGCTGATGCGGTCATAGCTGTTAGCCATTATCTGGCGAAAAAGGCCATCTCCCTCGGTGCTCAGAGTGTTCATGTTGTCCCCAACGGCATAAAACCCATGAACCTCTACCGTCTTGAAAGGGGGTATATAACCTTTATAGGAGCCCTGAGGAGATACAAGAATCCGGAGGTTATGATTGAGCTTGCCAGAGCCTTCCCCGGAGAGCGGTTTCTTGTTGTAGGTGATGGGCCTTTGAGGGCCGCGCTGGAAGCGGCTGCCCCTCCAAACGTGACATTCCTGGGCTACAGAAGGGACATCGACAGGATACTATCCCGGACGAAGGTTCTCATACTCCCCTCAAAAAGAGAGGGATTCGGGCTTGTTGTTATCGAGGCGGGCTCCCTTGGTGTTCCTGTGATCGGCAGCAGGGCAGGGGGCATCCCCGAGCTTGTGAGGGATGGAAAGAACGGCATGCTCTTTGAGACTTTTGATGAGCTTGTGTCATCTCTGGAGCTCCTTCTTGAGAGAAAATCTGCCCGAAAAATGGGACATCTTGGGAGGGAAATCTCGGGAGGCTACAGATGGCCGGAAATCGCACACAGAATTGAGGGAATCTACCTCAAACTGCACTCCCGCCCATGAGGTTAATAACCTTTTTAATTTAACCAGTTTAACCCGTTAAATAACCGGAACTGATTGCACGGGGTGGGAGCATGACCATTGTCATAAACATGAGGGAGCTTGATGAGAGAAAAATGAGAATAGCTGCGAGGTTTATAAGGGAGGGGAAGCTCGTCGCATTTCCCACGGAGACGGTTTACGGTCTCGGGGCTGATGCTCTGAACGAGGCTGCCGTGAGGAGAATCTTTGAAGCCAAAGGCAGACCCCCGGATAATCCGCTTATAGTCCATATAGCCGATTTTGAACAGCTCTATGGGCTTGCAGAGGAAATCCCTGAGGAAGCAAAAATCCTTGCCGAGAAATTCTGGCCCGGGCCCCTCACGTTTGTGCTGCCGAAGAGGGAGGTTGTTCCATCCGTGACGACCGGCGGTCTGGACACAGTGGCCGTGAGAATGCCGGCAAATGAAATCGCCCTCTCTCTGATCAGAATCAGCGGAAGAGCTATAGCGGCCCCCTCCGCCAATATAAGTGGTAAGCCCAGCCCTACCTCTGCCGAACATGTTGTGGATGACTTCTACGGGAGGATTGAATGCATAATCGATGGCGGGGAAACCGAGATTGGAGTTGAATCCACGGTGATTGACCTGACTTCGAGCCCCCCTGTGCTCCTGAGGCCCGGAGGATTGCCCCTTGAGGAAATTAAAAAGGTGGTGGGTAAAGTTGAGATACACCCCGCCGTTAGGGGGTATGCTGCTGACACAGCAAAGGCTCCGGGGATGAAGTACAGGCACTATGCCCCGAATGCCAGGGTTGTGGTTGTGGAGGGCAGAAGGGAAAGGGTTCGCAGAAAGATAGCTGAGCTTATAGAGGAATACCGCCGGAAGGGCTTCAGGGTCGGCGTCATGGCCACCGGAGGGTCTTATGACGCAGATGCATACGTCAACCTCGGGAAAAGCGAGGAAGAAATCGCCAAAAACCTCTTCAAAGCTCTCAGAGAACTGGACAAGAAAAATGTTGATATAATCCTTGCGGAGGGCATCGAGGAGAAGGGGCTCGGTCTGGCAGTCATGAACAGGCTTAAAAAAGCTGCGGGATACAGGACGATAATGCTTAAATAATCCTTAACTAAAAACTAAAAAAGATTACTCAGGTATTTGTCAATCAGGCGCTCTCTGGAATAACAAGAGGTGAGAAATTTGGCGCTCTTGGGGACAGAGCCCCCTGAAGACCTTGAACAGATAGGGTTCAGGAAGATTACAAATGGTAAAGCGGGGGAGGGATTAAAGACACTTCTTCAGGCCGCCAAGGGGTATGAGTCCCGGGGATATATGCTGGAGGCTGCCAGGATATACAGGTACATCGGAATGTTCATGCTGAACCGAACTGGCTCACTGGAAAAATCCCGGCCACCCCTTCTTAAGAGTGCGTATCTGTACATCCGCCTGATTTCCGATGAGATTGAGAAGGAAGAGGTGAATCTTGACAGGCTGGAAGATTTCTGCATGAATGTGCTTGAGATATTCTCCACCCTGAATGATACCAGAAATCTTCATAAATATGCGAGGGAGTTTGCCCAGATGTATGAGGACCTCGGAGACGCATACTACAACGCCGAGGATATACCCACATCAATCAGGGTTTATGAAGCCTCCCTGAGACACTACAGGGTTATAAAGGATGAGGAGGGCATAAGGTCAATATCGGAAAAGCTCGTCACGCTCTACGGCAAAATGGCCGAGGAGAGGCTTGAGAAAAATGACCACGTCGGGGCGGCCGATATATTCTTCAGGGTGGCTTTCTTCATCAAGGACCTCTTCGGTTACGACCTGCACTTCATGGAGATGATGGACACCGCAGGGAAGAACTATGAAAAGGCCAGCAAGCTCAGCTATGCCGAGGGTGACCTCGACAGAACCACCGAGCTTCTGGTAAAGGCACAGTATGCATACCTCTTGGGAAGGAACTTCAGCAGGGCCAAGCTCCTTGGACTTAACGTAAGCAGAATGCTGTATCAGGTCGTCACGGCATATAAATCCATAGGAGAGCTTGAGGTTGCGGCCAAAAAGCTGATGGAGCTGTCAAAAGCCCTGATAGCCCTGGGCAAGTTTGAAAACGCCGTTGACGTTTATAAAAGCGTCCTTGAGATATCCACGAATCTGGAGCACAAGGTTGAGGTAAGGAAGTCAATCCTGGAGTACCTTGCAGCATCAAAAAGCGATGCAGGTATTCTCGGAGTCATTGAGGGTGTGGACTTCTACATCAAAAAAGGCAGATATAAGGAGGCTCTGGAGCTTATTGAGAACACATTCAGCAGACATCTCGATGATGTGGCTGGAATAAGAAAGCTCCTGTACCGGGCTGAGGGGGTTGCTAAAGAATAAAAGAATAATGGAGAATGAAGACTGGAGAAACAAGCCCAAAATCACTGTGGCCCTGGGGTCACCTGAACCCTCGGCAGGGGCACATGGTATGGAAGCCTCATCTCCTTGGCTATCGCCATCATCAAGGGCGTTATCTCGTGGGTTATTGAATTGACAACCTCAGCAAACATCAGCGGATCCATCTTCTTCTCCTTCTCCCAGACATCGAGAAGCTCATCTATTTTGTCCCTCTGGGGCGGCACATAGAATATCTCACCCGTAATAAGGGCCCTTGCTATCTCCGGGCTGTAGCGTATGTTATATTCAAAGAGAATTTCTATGCCGTTTATCTTTCCGGTGGGGGTTTTCAGCTCCCCGAGGCGCATTTCCTTGATTCTCGGAGAGAGATTGACCTCGATTTTACCGCCCACAGCCCCGGAAGCTGTCTTCTCAAATTCAATTTTCGTTATGTTCATTCCAAGTATTGACATCTCCTTTCACCACCTGCCTTTTGCTAACTTAATCTTCATCCGTAGACCTTTAAACTTTTGGGCTGAATTCCCTATCATGCCGAGGGAAAAGGTTGTCCGGGTCTGGGACGAGAGGGAAGTCCTCTATCCACCAGAGAGGTGGCGCTACCTGTGGGAGAAGAGGGAGAAGGCGCTGGCAATAATGGAGCGCTTGGCTCAGTTCGACCCCCAGCTCTACGGCAGCGTCGCCAGGGGAGACGTGAGGAGGGACAGTGACATAGACATCTTTATTCCATACCGGGTGCCGAGCTACCTAATCGAGCTGGCCCTTGAGG
>JALSON010000315.1 GCA_026986455.1 Thermococcaceae archaeon
CCTTTTTCCTCTGCACAGGCCGCTTCTCTATGGTTATGTTAAAGCTCCTCCTGGAGCTGAGATTACCGTAGAGGCACCTGACTGCGAGGAGGTATTTTCCGGGTTTCAGCTTTGCCGTTTCCACGAAGCGTCCCCTGCCGGTTTTGTTCCCAAGGGTCCATGATATGGCACATGGCTTCGTTGTGTTTATGAAAACGCTGCCACCGGAATAGAGCTCAAGCGGTGATGCGTTTATCTCCGGGGGATTTATCCTCACGCTTTCGTTCTTCGGCACAACGATGCTGATGGTGTTGTTTGTCGTTCCCTTCAGCACCGTGGTGTTTCCGTGCACTGAGAACTTCGTATTGTTCGATGCTATGCCGAACATCGGCTTTACCTCAAGCGCTCCACGGTAGTGCCCGATTCTGGTGACGTTTGCCCTCGCATACTCTTCATCTATACTCATATCTATGTGTACCTCATCATCCTCAGGCAGTTTTCTTAGGGTTCCATTTGCCCTCACTATTATCCAGCTCCCGTTTATCGAGACGTTCAGGGAGCTGATGTTCCTGAGGTATGCTCCGGCAAACATTTTGGCATACATCTCATTGGAGAAGACAATCCTGACCGCTGTGGCGTTCTCAGGTTTTGGTTTGAGCATCATTAGCAGCTTTCCGGGGCTGTCGATTTTTATCTCGGCCATCTCAAGCATCCCTTCAAACAGCGGCCCTATTGAGAGGGATTTTGTGAATGCTGTGTATTCAGCGTGATAAACGTCTTTTTTGCCGAAGGTTATGGTGCTGTTGCCCCATCCTACACCCCTGTCACCGGTGCCTCCAAAGATTATCGCTCTGTCGGCCTTCTCCATCTCAACGGTGTAGTTCCCGGGTGGATCGAGAACCACTATCTGTCCTCCCTCCGGAACGGGGGCGGTTGCAACATAATACATGAGGAGGCCAAGTGAAATCGTCGTTGTCATCAGCGCAACCGGGCCTGCACTTGCTTTCTCGACAACATCCTCTGCCTTTTCCGTTCCTTTCTTCGCTATCTCCTCACCCCCTTCCTCCGCTGCTTCCTCCGCTCCTTTCTTCAGTGCGCTCTGATATGACTGGGTCTTCTCAAGTCTCTGCTTCACAGTATCCTTTATTATCTCCTCAAGTATTTTCATGTCCAGTGTCTGCATCGATGAGGCCGAACTCCCCAGACCTTCCTCTGTGTTGCCCTGGTAGTATGCGTAAACCGCCTTCAGAATGTCGTAGAATATGTCCAGATCCGCTGTCTCAAGGACGGTTTCTATCAGGAGCATCCTGAGGTCTTCATCGAGTATAATAGCCTTTCCAAGGGTCTTGATGACCTGGAACTGCTCGTCACCCGACAGCTCGTCTATGTTTTCGAGCTTCTCGTAGTAGTTCGGGGTCATGCCCTGCTCCCTCTCAAGCTTGGCCATTTCATCAACGCTGAAACGGGCTATCACAGTAGCGTTGCTGTTCATCAGTGTCTGGTTGAGATCCCCGGCGTTGGGGCTGTTTTTGAGAGTGGTGAAGTTCCACTCGGCGTTGCCGGAGGCTTCCTGGAACTCCATGGTGGTCTCAAAGATGTTTATCAGCTTCATTATGGCCTTGATGACTCCCATTGCTATAGTTCCAGCTGGAACCTTGATTCCAAGGGCCGAAAGCACACCGTTAAGACCTATCGCCACAACCTGCAGCTCATTTCCAAGCAGGGAAGGCCGGGCGTTAAATTCAACTCTGTAGTGCACGCCCCTCTTGCTGTGGTGTGCTATCGCCTTGAATGTGAAGCCCGGCGGGATCA
>JALSON010000316.1 GCA_026986455.1 Thermococcaceae archaeon
CTCGTTCTGCGCCACCTGCGGTCTCTACGACTACTTCGACGACATAAAATGGGAGGCGATGGACTTCGGTCTGGAGATTGAGCCCATGGAGGTTTTGGAGGCCGGGGAAGACGAGTTTGAGCACGGCCGATATGTGGTGAGGTACAGGATTGAAAAGACTGCCCACAAAGACCGTCAAGAATTTCATTAGCTTTCTTCCTTACCAGAAACTATTTATACATGGGAGATTAATCAGAAAATGGTGATTACATGGAAATTATGGTGAAACGGTTCGACCCCCAGGGGCGGCTTCTCCTGCCGAAGGAGCTGAGGGAGAAGCTCGGCGATAAGGTGATAATAGTTGACCTCGGCGACAGGATAGAGTTATTGCCGAGGAGAAGAGCTAACCTGAAAAAGTTCTTTGACAGCATCGAGGTGGAGGAGCTGAAGGAGTGGGAGGAGCTTAAAAAGGAGCTGTGGGCGGAATGAGGTTCGCCGATGCCAACGTCTTCATCTACGCGTTTTTGAAGCCAAGAAAGGAGCCTCCAGAGAATGTTAGACTTATCAAGGAGAGAGCACAGAGCATAATCGGGAGGATCAGCGAGGGCGAGAGAGTGGTTACCACAGTTGTCCACCTGAGCGAAGTTGCCAACGTCATTGAAAGCAAAGGAGGTAAGAGAAAAGCCGCTGAAGTCCTTTTGGCGATTCTGACAAGCGAGAACATCGAGGTTCTGCCGGTTTCCACAGGAGACTACCTGAAGGCCTCACTTATGGCCGAGGAGAGAAACATCGGGGTGAACGACGCATTGGCTTATGTTAAGATGAGAGAGCTTGGTATTGGTGAGATTTACACATTTGATCGGGATTTCGAAAATCTGGACGTCACCGTAGTGCGTGAATAGGTTCTCCGCTGGTAGATTTTGGGGTTCAACGCACCATATCTGCGTTCTGAGGATATCGACACAATTAAAAATTCTATACCCCTAAATATTCCCATGAACCCGCTCCTCCTCGGCCTCGTCGTCATCTTCCTCTGGGACGGCTACTTTTTCTTCAACTACATAATTAGCCTTTTCCGTAATTACAGAATTAGAGAGTGGGAACCGAGGGTCTCCGTCATAATCCCTGCCTACAACGAGGGAGAAAGGATTCTGGTGGCAATAAACTCGGCCCTTTCACAGGACTATCCGGATTTTGAGGTTATCGTTGTGGACGATGGGAGCGAGGACAACACCTTTGAGGCGGCATCGTCCGTGAAAGATCCACGCCTGAAGGTTTACAGGAAGGAGCACGGGGGGAAGGCCAAAGCCCTGAACCTCGGCCTCTCGAAGGCTTCCGGGGAGATTATAGTGACGACTGACGCCGACAGCCGTCTCGAACCCGATGCAGTTAAGGAGCTGGTGAGGCGCTTCTACTCCGATGAAGTCCTCGGCGTTGGTGGCCAGGTCAGGGTTGAAGGCAATTCCTTCTTAGAGATGGCACAGGATGCGGAGCACCTGAGGATAGGGATGTTCCGCCGGGCAAAGGAGCTCGATGACCTGAGCCTCGCCCCCGGTCCGATAGCAGCCTTCCGCAGGGAGACCCTTGAGAGGATCGGCGGCTTCGTTGAGGACCTCGTTGAGGACTACGCCACCACAAAGGCGATAAAAGAATTTGGAAAGGTCGTTTATGCCCCACGCGCGAGGGTCTGGACGGAAATGCCAAAGAGCCCAAGGATCCTTTGGGGACAGAGAAAGCGCTGGTTTCTCGGCGACCTGAAAAACCTCGGGGGAGGCTTCACGAAGGACTGGGCCTTTC
>JALSON010000317.1 GCA_026986455.1 Thermococcaceae archaeon
AATCGACTAAAATGGTGCAAGTTTAGTAAGTTAAAATTTACTAAAACAACAAAATTTAAGTAAACTAAAATTAACTAAAAATCGGTGGTTGGCATGGAGGAGTACATGCGAAGAACGTTAACCCTCGGGGGGACAAGGCTGGAGAAGTTCGCCTTCAAAAATGGAAAACCCCTCCCAGAGCGTCCCCTACTGAAAAAGCTGATGGAAGAAGTTGATACTTTCCTGAACTCCGGAATAAACAGGGTGGTCCTGCTCTACGGCCTGAGGGGAGTTGGAAAGACAACGATGCTGGCCCAGCTTTACTTCAAGCTCCTCGGCATGGTGAGGGAGAGGAGAATCCTCTACGTCTCGGTGGATGAAGTCAAAATGCTCGGCTTTCACCTGCCGGAGGTCTTTGAGGGCTACGAGCATGCCATCGGCGAGAGGCTTGAGGAGCTGAGCGAGCCGACGGTCTTCCTTATCGATGAAGCCCACTACGATGAGAAATGGGACTTGGCTTTGAAGGTCGCCTACGACAGGGCCAGAAACCTGATGATAATCGCAACGGGCTCTTCGGCCATGGAGATAAAGCTCAGCACCGACCTGGCGAGGAGGGCAAAGAAAATCCATGTAACACCGCTAACGTTTACGGAGTACCTCCTGCTGAAGGGAATTCACGTGGATGAGAGGATAAAGAGTAACTTCAGAAAGCTCCTGCTGACAGGTGAAGTGGATAAAACAGGAGAAAAGATCCCGAGGGTTCTCTCAAGCTTCGACCCGATTGAGGTCGAGAGGTACCTCATCTCCGGCTCCCTTCCCCTGGCATTGTCTTCCAAGGAACCCCTGGAAGAGGCCTATTCAATCGTGGAGCGCACAGTCCACTGGGATCTGGCGAACATGGGGTTCTCCAGGGAGGTTCTGGAGAAGGCCTTTTCCCTGATGCTCATGCTGGCCTCCGGCGAGAGCTTGAACTACGACAGGCTGACGGCGAGACTGGGAATCTCAAGGCCAGTTCTGGCGAGGTTGTTCTCGGCCCTTGAGGCCCTCGAAGTGGTATTCCCGGTTAGGGCCTATGGCTCCCTCGGAAAGGCCGTGAGAAAGACCCCCAAGTACAAGTTCCTTGCCCCTGCCCTCAGGGCGGCAATCCTGAACCGCTTCGGCTTCCTTGATGTGGACGAGAAAACCCTCGGGAACCTGCTCGAAGATGCAGTTGCGCTCTACCTTTACCTCATGGCAAGGGAAAACCTTGGCTCGGTAACCTACGACGCAGAGAAGGGTGGAGCGGACTTCATACTGAGCACACCCCGGGGAAAGGTTGTGGTCGAGGTCGGATGGGGGGAGAAGGACGACAGACAGGTGAGAAAAACGATGAGGAAGATAAAAGCCGAAAGGGGCCTCGTGGTGCACGGAGGGGAAGTCAGAAGGGAGGGTGAAGTGATATGGCTCCCGAAGGAGTGGTTCCTGCTGATGCTTTAGCTCCGGCTGGGAAAGGCCATGAGGTGATTGTCACAGTTGAACCGGAATTGGCTCAAATGAGAACGTTTCAAACGCATCACAGACGTTTCATAAACATCTCAAACGGGTCAGATTGGGAGTTTCTGGAGATGAAGATATTCGAGCCCATGATTGCCCAGAACACGGAGTCGGAGGTTATACCGAGGCTCGAGTTTAAGGAGGCCTTCGGGGGCTTCCAGGTGATATTTTGCAGGGACTGGCTGACCGAGGAGAGGCTGAAGGAGCCTAACCTCAATGGGAGGTTAGTTAAAGCCGTTCTCTACGCCAAGGGG
>JALSON010000318.1 GCA_026986455.1 Thermococcaceae archaeon
GCAATAGCTTTCAGCGTGTTTATTGCCGAGACTGCATCCGCTCCGGCCCTTTCGGCGGCTAAGCCGAGCTTTGTGATGTCATCCGTGTTTGGCGTGAGCTTCGCTATGACAGGTTTATCCGTTGCGTCCTTAACGGCCCTGACCACCTCGTAGACGTTCTCAGGTTTTTGCCCGATTTCCATGCCGTAGCCCTTTGCATGGGGACAGCTGAGGTTGAGCTCGAAAGCATCGGCAACATCGCTCAGCTTCTCAGCCAGGAATGCAAACTCCTCTCTGCTTCCACCGAATATAGAGACTATCAGCGGGAAGTTGAAGGTATAACCCTCGACCATCTCACGGAAGCCCTTCCAGCCCGGGTTTGGCAGTCCCATGGCGTTTATCAGGCCGTAGGGGAGCTCAACGATTGTGGGGTTGTCATAGCCCTTCCTCGGCTCGATTCCGATGGATTTGGTAACGACACCACCGGCACCCTCATGATGAGCGCGTATCCACTGTTCAGGAACCTTATCGTTTATTCCGGATGCAAGAATGAGCGGATTTTCAAACTTTATCCCGAAGAGCTCGACTTCAAGGCTCGCCATTTTGACACCTCAGAGGTGAGAGTGATGGTTTGCTATTAAGGTTTTTGCCTTTTGCAGTATCTTACAAGGGGGAATAGAAAACCGTTGCTAGTGGCGGCGGACGCGTCCGGAGGTGGGAACCATCCACCGCGGGCCTCCACAGGGGCTCGCTCACCCCCGCTACCCCACGAGCGCCGCACGTCCCGCCTACCGCTGCTCCCTTCCGGGCCTGGCGGGGTTCGGCGGGCAAAGAGCGTTAGCGGAGCCCTTCAGCTCCGCCCCGCTCACCGCCAGCCCCGTGGGACGAGGGCTCATTGTTATGCCCCTGCTTCAGCCCGCGGCTTCAGGAGCCGCCCTCCGGACTTCGGCCCCCGCATATCGACGGTTTCGGGTTCCAGGGGACGCCGAACCCCCCAGCCTAGTCCGCCGCCATTTAAGACTACCCGTGCCGGATATATAAAGGTTTGGTTAAGCCTCTCCATGTTGCTGGGATATGACCAATAATGGCTCAGGAGAAGTGAAAACTTTACGTTGTCACTTCACTACAGTTACCTCATCACCTGTATTGCTTTTACAAATATAAACATTACCTGAACATAAAGCCACATCAAACTTGAACTGGTGGAAGGTCTCTCAAAGCCCACATTGTATTTCGTTAAGATTATCAAGCACCACGACCTAAACCAAAGGTGCAGAACTTTTCTATCAAAAAAAGCTCATAAAAACTGCCTTCTAATCTACACTGGTGAAATATCATGCGCCTTAATGAACATCCAATTCTGGACTTTTCTCTAAGACGGGGACGGGAGGTTACGATTTATTTTGAAGGGAAGCCAGTAAAGGCCCATGAAGGGGAAACAATATCAATGGCACTTCATGCGGCTGGAATCCGCGTTTTATCCCACAGCAGCGAGAAACACCGGCCGAGGGGGCTCTTCTGTGCAATAGGCAAGTGCTCCTCGTGCCTTGTGAAGGTCAACGGCATACCCAACGTGCGCTCGTGCATAACCCTCGTGGAGGATGGCATGAGGGTGGAGATGCAGAAGGGCAAGGAAGAGCTGCCGAAAACCGCAAAGCCGCCTGAATGGAAGGATGCCCCGAAGTTTGAGGGAGATGTGGTCATCATCGGCGGCGGGCCTGCAGGGCTGATGGCGGCAATAAACGCTGCGGATGCCGGAGCAAGGGTTATCCTGATTGATGAGCAGCCCATGCTCGGCGGCCAGCTGGTCAAGCAGACCCACAAGTTCTTCGGCAAGAGGGAGCAGTTCGCCGGTGTGAGGGGCATCAAAATCGCCGAAATCCTTGAGGAAGAGGCTAGGAAGAGGGAGAACATCCAGATATTCCTTGAAACCTCTGCCGTTGGCGTCTTCCAGGAAGGTGATGAGAAGCTCGTAATCGCCGTAAGAAAGAACAGGGAGCTCCTTGAATTCAGGGGGAAGAGCCTCGTGGTCGCCACAGGGGCTATGGAGAAAATGATACCCTTCGAGAACAACGACCTGCCCGGCATTTACGGAGCCGGGGCAATACAGACGCTGATGAACACCTACGGTGTAAAGCCCGGCGACAGAGTTCTAATCGTTGGAGCCGGCAACGTGGGGCTTATCTTGGCCTATCAGCTCATTCAGGCGGGCGTTGAGGTTAAGGCGATAGTGGAGGCAATGCCCAAAGTTGGAGGGTACTTCGTTCACGCTGCCAAGGTCAGGCGCCTGGGTGTTCCGATACTCACGAGGCACACCATCCTCAGGGCTGAAGGAAGAGAGAGGGTCGAGAGAGCTGTGGTTGCTCAGCTCGACGAAAACTGGAGACCGATCCCGGGAACGGAGAGGGTTTTTGATGTGGATGTAATAGCCCTCGCCGTTGGCCTTCGCCCGAGCGTTGAGCTTCTCCATCAGGCCGGCTGTCAGTTGCTCTACATCAGGGAGCTTGGAGGACATGTTGTCAGGAGGGACGAACGGCTTGAGACGACGATTTCCGGAATTTTCGTTGCCGGCGACACCGCGGGGATAGAGGAGGCAACAACGGCAATGCTTGAGGGCAAGGTGGCCGGGATAGCCGCAGCCCTTAAAGCAGGTGTGGCGTCTCCTGATTGGCTCAAAGAAATCGAGAAGGCACAGAGAGACCTTGAGGAGTTCAGAAGCGGGCCCTTTGGAAGGCATGTTCTTGAGGGCATAAAGAAGGTCATGATAGGGGGGAGCGAATGATGGCTGCGGAGATTCCCCGTTATCTGAGGTACGGCTACATAACCCCTGAAGAGCTGGAGAAATATATCGGAGAGCTTCCGGGCGAGGAGAGGCTAAGAAAGAGGTCGGTTGCGATACCAGAGTGTCCTCAGGAGATACCGTGCACGCCCTGCAAGGAAATCTGTCCCGTTGATGCAGTCAGCATGCCCACCCCCAATGACCTGCCAGTGGTTGACTATGATAAATGCGTCGGCTGCTCCCTATGCGTCCAGATCTGCCCCGGCCTGGCATTCTTCATGATGCACTATGTTGGGGACAGGGCGAGAATAACGCTGCCGCATGAGCTGCTCCCGCTTCCGGAGAAAGGCGAGGAGGTCGTGCTGCTTAACAGGGTCGGTGAGGAGGTTGGAAGGGGCAGGGTTATCCTGGTAATTCCCAGAGAGAAGAGCAAGGGAGACACGCCGATTCTGACCGTGGAGGTTCCGATTGAGCTGGCATGGGATGTTAGGGCTGTTAGGGTGGTGAGAGAATGACTGATCCAAGGGAGAATATCATAATCTGCCGCTGTAACGATGTAACTCAAAAGGAAATAGAGGAGCTCATTGACCAGGGCATAACCGACATTGAGGAAATCAAGCGCCTTCTGAGGGTCGGTATGGGGCCCTGTCAGGGCAGGACGTGTATTCCGCTTGTCATAGGGATAATAGCCAGAAAGACGGGTAAGAGGCCGGAGGAAATTCCCGTTCCCGCGACGAGGATTCCCACGAGGCCCGTCCCGATGGGCGTTCTGGTGGGTGATTGCGATGAGGAGTGAGGCCAAAACCGTCATCATCGGCGGGGGCATAATAGGCCTGAGCATCGCATACAACCTCGCAAAGCTCGGCGAGAGCGACGTTGTTGTTCTTGAGAAGAGCTACCTTGGAAACGGCTCAACCTTCCGCTGCGGGACCGGAATCAGACAGCAGTTCGGGGATGAGGCAAACATCCGGATGATGAAGCGTTCTGTGGAGCTGTGGAAGGGCATGAAGGATGAGCTTGGCTGTGATGTTGAGTTCAAGCAGAGCGGCTACCTCTTCCTCCTCTACGACGAGGAGGAGCTCAGGAGCTTTAAGGCCAACGTTAAGCTCCAGAACAGATTCGGGGTTCCCTCCAGGATTATCTCACCGGACGAGGCCAAGATGATAGTCCCGCCGCTGAACACGGAGGGTGTAATAGCCGCAGCGTGGAACCACACAGACGGAAAGGCAAACCCCTTCAGGGCGGTTTTTGCATATGCAAACGCCGCTAAAAGGCTCGGCGTCAAGATTTATGAATACACCGAGGCGAGAGACATAAAGGTCGAGGAGGGAAGGATAAAGGCCGTCCTGACGAACAGGGGAGAAATCAGGACAGGGAGGGTCATAAACGCTGCCAATGCATGGGCGCCCATCATAAACAGAATGGCCGGGGTTCCGATCAGGATACCTATAGAGCCCTACAAGCACCAGGGGATCAAGACTGAGCCTATAAAACCCGGCCAGATTGAGCCGATGGTCATCTCATTCAAGCATGGAGGCGTTTATCTGACGCAGGAGGCAAATCAGGGAGGCGTAATAGGGGGATACGAGCTCAAATACGGCCCGACATACGATATAACCCCCACGTATGAGTTCCTCAGGGGAGTTAGCTACCGCTTCACCCAGCTGATCCCCGCCCTCAAGTACGTGAATGTCATCAGAATCTGGGGAGGCTACTATGCGGAAACCCCTGATGGAAACGCTGCAATAGGCCGCATAGAGGAGCTTGACGAGTTCTATATTGCGGCGGGCTTCAGCGGACACGGCTTCATGCTCGCCCCGGCCGTCGGGGAAGCCCTGGCGGAGCTCATAGTCGATGGGAAGACTGAAAAACCCCTGTGGTTCTACGATCCATACCGCTTCGAGCGCGGCGAGCTCAGGGAGCAGGCAATACAGATGGGCTGAGCCTTTTATCTTTATCCCTTTATCTCCCATCCTCATGCAGGACACTCTTTTCTCGGACTCCTGCTAAGACCTGTCTAAGAAAACGTTATAAATCCATCCGGATTATCATCGAGAGGGTCATCATGAGGATAGTCTTTGACATTGGAGGATCTGTTCTCGTTCCTGATAAGCCCGATATCGGCTTCATCAAGGCGATTGCATATGAACTGACGAAAATCAGCGAAGATCACGAAATAGCGGTGGTTGTCGGTGGGGGAAGGGTCTCAAGGGAGTACATACAGGCGGCCAAAACATTCACTCCCAACGAGACTTTCAAGGACTACATAGGGATACACATAACCAGGGCGAATGCAATGCTCCTCATAGCTGCTCTTGGTGAAAAGGCCTATCCTTTCGTGGTTCAGGACTTCAGAAAGGCATGGGAGGTCATACAGGTGAAGAAAGTCCCGATCATGGGCGGAACGCACCCCGGTCACACGACGGATGCCGTGGCGGCGCTTCTCGCGGAATACCTGCAGGCAGACCTTCTCGTCGTCGTAACCAATGTCGACGGCGTCTATGACAGCGATCCGAGGAAAAACCCGAATGCGAAAAAGCTTGACAGGATAACCGTTGACCAGCTCGTCGAGATAGCCATGCAGGCCGAGAGCAAAGCTGGCGGGAGCAGCGTGGTGGATGCATTGGCCGCGAAGTTCATCCAGAGGGGTAAAATAAAGACCTACATCGTCGGGAAGAGGGATGCTCTTCATCTCTTTGAGGTCGTGAAGGGAAAGCACGGCGGAACCGTGGTTGAGCCCAAGGAGTGATTTCTAAACCCTTTTATACTTTTTGTGGTTATATTTTAAGGGGGATATTATGGAAGCCAGTCCAATTAATGTCTTGATTCAGGATATTGAAGAAATGAAAAAGAAGCTTGAGGAAATGGAGAAAGCTCTTCTCCAGCTTAAGGCCCAAATGCTTGAGGAGGAAGAGCTGAGTGAGGAGGAGATTAAGGAACTTAAGGAGATTGAAAAAGAATCGTTGGAAAAAGGTAAGAGCTGGGACGAGCTAAAAAAGGAGCTGGGTTTATGAGATACAGAGTCATAGTCAGCCCCAAAGCTGAGAAAAACCTCTGCTCTCTCCCTCCCGCAAATGTTAAAAGACTGGCAGAGCTTCTTGATGTTTTAAAAATAAAACCTATACCTGCAGAGCAATTTGATATAAAAAAGCTTAGAGGATTTAAAAATGCCTATCGTGTTCGATTAGGACAGTTTCGGGTGATTTATACTGTCAGATGGGATGAAAATCTTGTTGTTATCTTGAAGATAGAACCAAGAGAAAGAGCATATCGGTGATTTTATGTGCAGGATGGCGCACTTCGGGAACTGCGACCCTGAAACCGCTGATCAGGAGTACTGTATTTTTCATAAGCCGAACAAGAGCGAGGAGGAAGCGAGAGAGTTTTACAGGAAGTTCTTTGAGAGGTTCAAGCCGAGGATTGAGGAGATTGAGGTTGAAGATGAATCAGAACAGAAAAAAAAGAGTAAAGAGGCTTGTTTTTGAGGAAAAGCTTGACTGTTCTGGTTACGTCTTCACTGGTATTCCAAGCGAAGATTTTGATTCCCCTTTAATGCATGCATTGTTTCTTGGGGATGTAAATCTATGGAAAGCAAGGTTTGTCAACATAAACTTGACTGGGATTGAATTTCAGGGAAAAGTTGACTTATTTAAGTCTAGTTTTGAAAATGTAGATTTATCTGGTGCGAAATTTATTGAGATCGATTTTTCAAAATCAAATGTAGAGAATACCCTATTTGTCCGATCTAGGTTTAAGGGGGCATACTTTATCTCGAGCACACTAAGAGATGTGAGTTTTGTGGATTCTACTTTTGATGAAGTTCACTTTTTGGATTCTTATATTTATGATAGCGACTTTGTAGGCTCGGGATTTGGTTTTGCGGATTTTTCTGGGAGTGAATTAATTACTGCCGATTTTACTGATGCCGTCTTTTATGATAAGGCCTATTTTTCAAGAGCATCTTTAAACAGTGTTGATTTTGAATGCAGATTTGAGGGAGAGCTAAGTTTTTCTGGGGCAGAAATTGGAATAATAAATATCGACATTCCTAGTGAACGGTTCAAACTCCTAGAAGCTGAAATAGAAGCCCGTCGTGTCCAACGTCTTAGCTACGAAAAAGAAGGCAGACGCGACGAAGCCGACAGAATGTTCGTCCTCGAAATGCGCGCTAAAAGACGGGCCAGAATACAAAATGCAAGGAACACCTTAGAACGTATCAAAGCAAGTGTCCATAACTTTGTCGAATGGCTCTTGGCAGATCTGCCCTCCGAATATGGCACGAACTGGATTCGTTTGTTCCTGTTTTCGTTGCTTGTAATAGTTGGAAATGCGATTTCCTACACGGTCTGGGGCCACTATATTAATGGCTTCCCCTCAAACGCTGGTTATTTCGTTCGCTTCGCTAACGCCCTCTACTACTCCCTCGTTACCTTCACAACCCTCGGCTACGGCGACATGCACCCTACCGGCTGGCTCAAAGCCCTGAGCGCGATAGAGGCCTTAACCGGAGCAGTCTTCATGGCGCTCATCGTCGCTGTGATAGCCCGTAAATGGATGCGCTGAACCTAAGGTTAAGGCCAACTTTTTATACCCCTTCTCCCTTCTATCTCTGGTGGTGCCAATGAAAATCGTTGTTATCGGTTCCGGTACGGCCGGGAGCAACTTCGCCCTCTTCATGAGGAAGCTTGACAGGAAGGCCGAAATCACAGTCATCGGAAAGGAGAGCACAATGCAGTACTCACCCTGCGCCCTGCCTCATGTGATAAGCGGCACGATAGAGAAGCCCGAAGACGTTATTGTCTTCCCGAACGAGTTCTATGAGAGGCAGAGGATAAAGCTGATGCTCAACACAGAGGTCAAGGCCATCGACAGGGAAAGGAAGGCTGTAATCACCGATAAAGGCGAAGTTCCCTACGACAGGCTCGTCCTGGCTGTGGGCTCGAAGGCTTTCGTCCCGCCGATAAAGGGCGTTGAGAACGAAGGCGTTTTCACCCTCAAGAGCCTCGACGACTTGAGGAAGATTAAGTCCTACATAGCGGAGAGGAAGCCGAAGAAGGCGGTCGTCATAGGAGCGGGTTTAATAGGCCTTGAAGGTGCCGAGGCCT
>JALSON010000319.1 GCA_026986455.1 Thermococcaceae archaeon
GAAAAACCCTTGAAGGGGAAATGGCTATATCAGAGATATCCAAGATAGCCAAAGCCAAAAAAGTTAAAGTTGTCGAGCTGTATGATGCAAATGTAAATGATATCCTTTCTGAAATGCCAGCAGTCCGCGTGGATAAAAGATGTCTCGGGGAAGAAATACCTGGATGGGACCTGGAAACCCTGTTAAGATTGCTGGCTTCGTGCACCGGAGAGCTCCAAGTTCACAACGGGAACATCTCTTGGAGACTTTATGTGGATAAGGGCACTATCAAAGCAGCCAAAACAGTTGGAGGGTATTCACTCAGGGGTAACGAAGCGTTTAGAGCACTTCTTCTCAACATGGGCAACATTATGAAGGAGGGAAAATACGTTATGGGAGGAACTTGGAAATTCAACAGGAATGATATTGTCCTGAACGGGGATATTTTCAGAAAAGGTGTAGAAATGCTTATAGAGAAAAAACAGGTTGAAAAAATGATAAATGGACAACAGCAAAATCTTTAAATTTTATTTGAGCTTTTCATTTGGTGAGAATATGAGAGTTGATGAATTTTTTACAGGGGATTTCTTGTCCCTGATTAAAAGAACCCAGGAATACGCTAGGCACTTCTTTGAGAGGGAAGGCACTCACGGATTTTCCCATGTCCGGAGGGTTCTGAACCTCTGCATGCACATGGGGCAGAAAGAGGGAGCTGATTTGGAGGTTTTGGCCTTGGCCGCTTTGCTTCATGATGTTGCACGACCCCTCGAAGACCGGGGTGAGATTGAAGACCACGCTGTTGAGAGCGCAAAAATCGCGAAGAGGTTTCTGGAGACTCTGGGATATGAAAAAGCTGACCAAGTTGCCCATGCTATCGAAAGCCACCGCTTTTCAAGGCCTCCCGAGCCGAAAACACTTGAAGCAAAGATACTGAGCGATGCTGACAAGCTGGATGCCATCGGCGCCATAGGGATAGCAAGGGTCTTTATGTACTCGGGAGAGCACGGGAGGGATATTGAAACCTCGCTGAGACACTTTGAGGAAAAAATACTGAAGCTCAAGGACCTCATGCACACCGAAACAGCCAGAGAGATGGCACTTGAAAGACACAGATACACCGAGGAATTTATTTCAAGAATACGGAAGGAAATCGAGGGGGAGCTTTAGGCCTATTTTTCCCGTCATCTTTTCGAATTTTTCATGATAATCTTTTTAAATGGCACTCTCAAAAAAGTGTTAGCTTATTTCATTCATTCTTTAAAGAATCCGGAGGTGAGCACATGAAGGCGCCAATCTGTGAGGTGTGCTTGAAAACAGATGATATTCTGTGCCCCGCTGATGAGAAAAAGCTTCAGGAGGGTGTAATCTCAGAGCTTGATGTTAAGATTTCCCGCTTGCTCTACAGGCTCCTTGGAGATGCTGATATCGAGTTTAAAAAGGCTGTTGAGGCCGGAGATCTTGTTGTCATTGTTGTGGGCGAGGGTGATGTTCCCCTGACCATAGGAAAGGGCGGAAAGAACATCAAAACACTGATAAGGGAGCTGGGAAAAAGGATCAGGGTTATTGAGGGCAGAGAAATAAAAGGCACGGACGACGTTAAAAAGCTAACAACAGACCTGCTGTATCCGGCAGGAGTCTTCGGGGTCAATATCGTCTACAAACCCGGAGGGGAGAGCTACTACAAGGTTCTCGTGCTCGGCAGGGACAGAAACAAGCTTCCGGAGAAGGCGGAGGTTCTTGAAAACATCCTCGCGCAGATTGTGAACAGGGATATCAGAATCTCCTTCATCTGATTCTTTTATCGGGAGGTCAGGATTATGTATAGAACACACTATTCAAGCCAGATTAATGAGGAACTGAACGGAAAGAGGGTTAAAGTTGCGGGATGGGTTTATGAAATCAAGGATCTGGGCGGAATAAAGTTCCTCTGGATAAAGGACAGGGAAGGGATCGTTCAGATAACCGCTCCAAAAAAGAAAGTCGCTCCCGAGCTGTTTGCTATTATACCAAAGCTCAAGGCGGAGGACGTTGTAGCCGTTGAGGGAATAGTGAGCTTTACACCAAAGGCAAAACTCGGCTTTGAGATACTTCCCGAGAGAATAGAGGTGCTCAGCAGGGCAAGAACCCCCCTACCCCTTGATCCGGCGGGAAAGGTAAAGGCGGAACTTGACACGCGCCTGGACAACCGCTTCATCGACCTGCGGAAGCCAGAGATCATGGCAATATTCAAAATAAGATCAGGTGTCTTCAGAGCTGTGAGGGAGTTCTTCCACCGGGAGGGCTTCATAGAGATACACACACCCAAAATCATAGCCACAGCAACTGAAGGCGGAACGGAGCTCTTCCCAATGAAATATTTCGAAAAAGATGCCTTTCTCGCCCAGAGCCCCCAGCTCTACAAGCAGATTATGATGGCTTCGGGACTTGACAGGGTCTACGAGATAGCTCCGATATTCCGTGCCGAGGAGCACAACACGACACGCCATTTAAATGAGGCATGGAGCATCGATGCTGAGATGGCATTCATTGAAAACGAGGAGGAGGTCATGGGGCTGCTTGAAAAGCTCGTCGCATATACAATAAGGTACGTCAGGGAGAACAATGGGAAGGAACTTGAAATCCTGAGCTTTGAGCTTGAAGAGCCCAAGCTGCCATTCAGAAGGATTTCATACACAAAGGCCCTCGAAATTCTCGCTGATCTCGGCAAGGAAATCCCGTGGGGGGAGGACATAGATACTGAAGGAGAAAAGATGCTCGGAGGATACATTAAGGAAAACTACGATGAAGACCTGTACTTCCTCTACCAGTACCCCAGCGAAGCGAAGCCCTTCTACATCATGAAATACGACAAAAAGCCCGAGATAAGCAGGTCATTCGACCTTGAATACAGGGGAGTCGAGATAACTTCAGGAGGACAGAGGGAGCACAGACATGATATCCTCGTGGAGCAGATAAGGGAGAAGGGTCTCAATCCAGAGAGCTTCGAGTTCTACCTGAAGGCCTTCCGCTACGGCATGCCCCCACACGGTGGATTTGGTCTCGGGGCTGAGAGGCTCATCAAGCAGATGCTCAATCTTGGCAACATCCGGGAGGTCATTCTGTTCCCAAGGGACAGGAAGAGGCTCACACCGTAAGGCCTTTATACTTTCCTTCACTTTTACAATTTAGGTAAACCGATATTTGGAGGCTGGAAATATGAAAAGGCACGTTGCTCTAATTGTGATAGGTGTGCTAATTTTGTCTGTTATGCCACTGGTAAAATCCACAAGCGTTCCCTCCCAAGCAAGCCTTGACCTGATAACCCTGCATGTGGGGGATTCGATAGTTCTGGGGGATTATAAAATAACATTCTCAAGCCTCGGCAGAATCAATCCCGGCAATGTACTGGCGGCCGATATCGAGGTTTCAGGGCCGGAAGGGAAAGACGGATATCCCCTGTCCAACGGAGACTGGGCCCTCTACCCCTCTGCCACAAATCCCCTGCTGAACATAAGCGTTGTATGGCTTAAGGAAAATGAACAGACCGCCCTTATTCGGGTTAGCTCTCCCTTGGAAAAGCTCATACCCGACGAGACCCTCTCGGTTGGGGATTATCTGACCCTGCCATCTGGATTTCCGAGGATAAAGATAAAGTTGGCTGCAGCCTACTCCACGAGGGCTGTCTTCAACATATACCTTCCCTACACAAGCACCCCCAAGACCGTGACCGTTGATGAGGATGATGGCGTTGGAGTGGCATACAAGCTCGCGGAGGACATGTATTACAGCCCGTACATATTCATCTACCTGAAAGACTCAAAGAGCGGCTCCAGCGCCAAATTCGACCTCTATGTCCCGAAGGTCTTCTCCACGAAGTTCCAGATAGAGAAACCGGGAGGAGGCGGGACAACAACTCCAATTGAAGCGAAGGTAATCGAGATGGTGTATGACAACCTCCTCTACACAGGAGAGAGCCTGCCCGTTGATGTCAACGGCACGGAATACCGCATAAAACTGCTATCAACAATTCCAAATATAGCAAAGGTGGCCGTTATTAAGGGGAACGAAACCCTCGATACCCTCATCCTGGAGACAGGGGATGTGCCGAAGAAGGTTAAAAACGCCCCCATTGAGCTCGCGGTTCAGAAAGTTGAGGTGCAATACAACAGGGCCACAATAAAGGTCTACGCTCCCCAGGGTTCCACGGCGATTCCGATACTCCGTTCGGCCAATATAAAGGTGGGGATTGACACCAGCCAGAAAGTGGTAATGCTCGGAAACAACCTTGTTGTCGTGATAACCGTTCAGAACAGCGGAAAAGGGGATGCCTATAACCTGAATGTGGCCGCTCCAATCCCAAACAACTTTGAGGTTGTAAGTGCTGTGAAAACCTGGGAGCTGAAAACCCTCCCGGCCTTTGCTGACATGCCCGCCCTTATCTATGTTCTGAAACCCACGAAGGTCGGGGAATACAAGATAGGCAGGGCTGTGGTTACGTTCTATGACCCCAAGAGCATTGATACCGGCAAAAAGAAGACAGCGGTATCAAACGAGCTGAGCGGGATAAAGGTATATGGCATTCCCGAAGTCTCGGTAAGCGCGGTTGCATACAACGGAACATGGAGTGACTACATCCGCACCGAACCTGGAAAGCAGGTAAAAATCAGATTCTCGGTCAGGGCCTCCGCCGGAAACCCGACCTTTGAGTTCGTAAAAAATGCGACGCTCTCAATTGAACTGCCCGGCAACCTCGAAGGGCCAGCCACCATACCCCTCGGAATGATTAAAGCGGGAGAAAACAAAACCGTGGAAGCCAGTTTTAAGGTCACGACAGAGGACTTCGGTCTCATAAATGCCAGGCTCACGTACCTCGATCCCCTTGGAGGGCGCCACGAGCTCAACCTCGGAAACCTAATAACGGTTAACAGCCTCCCGCCAAAGATTGAGGTGAAGGAGAAGGTCGTAAAAGTTTATCCGGATACTAAAGAGCTTCCTCAGTTTATAAACCAGACCCTCTCAAAGATGACGGATGCCACGCCCCTTGCAAAGGAAATCGCAGGAATTGTAAATGCATACATACCTCCCAAGAAGAGCACGAACTACTGGAAGCCTCTGGGAATCCTGTTCCTTCTGCTCTCCATAGTCCTCGGAGCCGCAGCCTACAGATACTGGGCAGGGTATGAAAGGGCAATGGCAGAACTCAGAAGGAAGAAAAAATCAAGGCCCGGAGGACTTCCCAAAAAGGAAGTCGGAGAGGAAAAAGCAACTGAAACAGAAGAAATCACCGAAGAAAAAGTGGAAGAGCTGATCTGAGGCCTTTTGCCCTTAAACTTTATAAGCCTCTTCTTTTATTTCCTCCAGGGATGATGGATGTTCAGGTATAAACAGGTTATGGTCATCAGGAAGGATCTGAAGCTCAGCCGTGGGAAACTGGCCGTTCAGGTGGCTCATGGGGCTGTTACGGCAGCTCTAAAGGCGCAGAAGGAAAAGCCAGAATGGTTCAGGGCATGGTTCCACGAAGGACAGAAAAAGGTCGTTGTAAAAGCAGAAAATGAGGAGGAGCTCTTTCAGCTTAAAGTGGATGCAGAAAAGCTTGATATCCCCACGGCGCTGATAAGGGATGCAGGGCTTACGGAAATTCCTCCCGGGACTGTTACATGCCTCGCAGTTGGGCCGGCACCTGAAGATCTTGTGGACAGGATTACAGGGCATTTAAAGCTGGTCTAAGTGATTAAGATGGACTACCGCCGGTTTTTCAGCCAGTTCCAATACCTCAGCAGAAGGCCCGGCATTGGAGGGAGAATCAAAGAGAGGCCAGGGGATTTTGTTGTAAAGGAGATTCTTCCAAAGAGCATCTTTGAGAATGGAGGCTGCCTGATTTACCGTCTCAAAAAGAGAAACTGGGATACGATGGCAGCCATCAAGGAAATCGCAAAGAGAGTGGGGATTCCATACAGGGAAATAGGCTTTGCCGGGACAAAGGATAGGAAGGCCATAACATTCCAGTACATAAGTCTATGCGGCCGGGAAAAAGAGGTACTGAGAGAAAGACTTGACTCCATTGAAATCCGGGATATTGAGCTGAAGTTTATGGGGTATGGGAAAAGGCTGCGCCTCGGTGCTCTCCTGGGGAACAGGTTCAGAATCATCGTCAGGGAGCCGGATGTTGAGAAGAGCCGGGTGCTTGAGAGGGTGGGGGATATTCTCTCGGACATCAAGAAAAAGGGCGGCTTTCCCAACTATTTCGGCTATCAGCGATTTGGTGAGAGGAGGGTAATTAACCATGAGGTTGGGAAGCTCCTTCTTCAGGGAAGATTTGACGAGGCGGCCATGAAGTTCCTCGGGGAGTACAGCGGCGACATGGAAGGGGATGAGGCAAGGAGGAATTTCCTCGAAAGCGGGGATGTTGACAGAGCTTTGGAGGAGTTTCCCAGGTTCCTGAGGTATGAAAGGGCCATGCTATACAGATATAAAGAAACGGGGAGCTGGAAGAAGGCATTTGCTATCCTGCCCGGGCCGATAATGAGGATTTTCATACACTCCTATCAGTCATATCTTTTTAACAGGGTTCTCTCAAGGAGGATAGAGGAAGGCCTTCCGCTGAACGAAGCCCTCCCAGGGGATATCATCTGTCAGGTGAAGAGCGGAATCCCCCTCAGGGACAGAACGTACAGGGTTACTGAAAGCAACATTGGGTTTGTCAATGAGAAGATCAGGCGAGGGGAGGCCATGGTGACCGGGCCGATTTTCGGCTATATGATGAGAAGGGCGAGGGGAGAAATGGGCAGAATTGAGGCCGGGATACTGGAGGAGGAGGGCATTTCTGTCGAGCAGTTCCGTATGAAAAGCCTGAAGCTCATGGCGGAGCCGGGAGGGAGGAGGGAGCTTTTGATAAGGCCGAAGGAATTCAGGTACGGTGTGCTGAAGGACGGCAGTGTGGGATTTAAATTCTTTCTGCCCAAGGGGGTCTATGCCACAAGCCTTTTGAGGGAAATCATGAAAGATCACTGAGGTGAGAGCATGATAAGGGTCATTTCCGTCGATATTGACGGCACGATAACATATCCTGATAGAAGGCTGCATGAGGAGGCTTTAAGGGCAATCCGGAGGGCCGAAGAGCTGGGAGTTAAGGTAATGCTCGTCACCGGCAACACCGCGGGATTTGCGATGGGGGCAAGCGTCCTTATAGGGACGAGCGGGCCGATAATAGCGGAGGATGGTGGTGTTGTGGCTGATTGCAAAGGAGACAACAGGATATATCTCGGCGATATGGGGGAGAGCACAATCCTGTGGAGCGAGCTGAAAAAGCGCTATCCCGAGGCTGAAATGAGCTACACCATGAAGTACGGGGAGAGAAAAGCGGGCCTCGTTCTGCGGAGAACGGTTCCGGTGGAGGCTGTCAGGAGGCTCATAAAGGAGCTCAATCTTAACCTCGAAGCCGTTGATTCCGGCTTTGCGATTCATGTAAAGCAGCCGTGGGTTAACAAGGGCAACGGCATCAAAAAAGCGTGCGAGATACTGGGAATAAAGCCAGAGGAAGTCGCACACATCGGCGACGGCGAAAACGATTTAGCCGCCTTTGATGTCGTGGGGTATAAAGTTGCCCTTGCACAGGCCCCTGAAAGCCTGAAGAGCCGGGCAGACTATATTACACAGAAAAGCTATGGGGAAGGCGGGGCCGAAGGAATCCTGCACATCCTGAAGAAGTTCGGATATCTCTGAATTTCCCTCTTAAAAGCCACCGAAAGATTTATAAACTCGCTCCGATGATGGAGTTATGGCGTCATGGGAGTGGGCCGGTAGCTCAGCCTGGTATGAGCGCCGCCTTGGCAAGGCGGAGGCCCCGGGTTCAAATCCCGGCCGGTCCACCATCCCTGGGCGGGCCCGTGGTCT